>CAYHKI010000068.1:0-5884 GCA_964357165.1 uncultured Gammaproteobacteria bacterium
TTGTCACCGCCTTTTAGGTATTTCAAATACTTATTTTCGGTGCTAAAGGAAGCCATTAATGCAAAAACTATTTATGCTTTTAACTTGTCTACTGCCGGTTTAGCGGTTTTTATTGCCGGCAAGCTATTACGCAAAAAAATTCTAATTCGAGTTCCCGGCGATCCTATTTGGGAGCGAACGGTTGAGAGCGGTAAGCGATTAATATCGTTTATTTCTTATTATGATCGTGAGCTACACAAAATTGATAGGCCATGGTTATTTAAGATGATTAAATTTGCTTTACCTAAATTTGACGAGATTGTTTTCTACAGTCCATTTTTAGCAGAGGCTTATCGCAAGTATTATGATGTGCCGATTCAAAAAACGCATATAATTTTAAGTCCGGTATTTAAAAAGGATATTATTAATATACCGTCAACTGTTGAGCCGACTATGCTTTTTGCCGGACGCTTTGTGGCCTATAAAAATCTTGAAATGGTGATAAGGGTTTTTGATCGAGTAAGGCAAAATTTGAATAATGGAAGGCTACTGTTAGTAGGCGACGGTCCTGATAAAGAAAAATTACAAAATGTAATTAATAATTTGCCGTCGGCGAAGTATATTGAGATAGTTCCAAAGGTAAATCAGGAAAAACTTTTTGAACACATTTGTTCGTCAACGTTCGGTATCGGTCCGGCATTAACCGAGTTTAATCCTAATTTTATTCTTGAATGCCTGTCTTTTGGTAAACCCGTCCTGTTAAGTCGCGAAAACGGCCTGTCTGTTAAATTGCCGGAGGAATTTTTGTTCGATCCTTCAGATGAAAAAGAATTGGCAGTCAAGCTGGAGAAATTCTTTGATACCAATTTTTATAAATCAACCGTTGAGACGGTCGGTAGTATGGATTTAAACCAAACATGGGACAAGGTGATTAGTGAACACCTAAAATTACTGCAAATTAGCCACAATGTTTAATTTTTTTGAGCGTATACGAAAATAAAAATTCCGAAATGACGCAATGGAGTTTTCGCGAAGATCCTGTTCAAGGAATTCAGGGCGGCAAATGGAAAGATAGGTGCTTTTTTTTCTTCGACAATATTGAATCCGTTTCGGATAAGCATTGCTTTGAGCTTGGGAGTCGTCATAAAATCTTTTAAGGGATCATCACAGCAAGTCCATTTTTTGATACCAAAAGAACGCAAGGCAGATCTTATTTTGTCGTAAAATTTCATGGGGAAATTGCTTGCGCAAGATATTAGTAGGCGTCCTTCCGGTCTTAGCACGCGATATGCCTCCTTCAAAAAATTATCGGGATTATCTAAATAAAACAGCATTTCTGCCGATATAACACTATCGAACGAATTGTCCGAAAAAGGTAGGTTTTCTGCATCGCATTCGTATGCCTCAATTCCCCGCTTTTTCATCTGCTGTACCATTTTCGGCGATATGTCTGTGGCCACAACCCCCCCCCTCTTATTAGAGAGAAATTTAGAAATTTCTCCGGTTCCTGCGCCCACTTCAAGACACCTTCCAGCGGCCCATTGATCAAAAATGATTTTTCTCGTATGCACCATGAACGGATTGGATGTTGCATCGTATTCGGGTGCAGCAATGTCGAAGACCTGTTTAAATTTTTCGTTAGACATTTTTTGCATATAAGCCGATGTTACCAATAATATTGATGATTATCAAGCCAAAACAAAAAGGTCGCATAGCGACCTTTTTGTTAAATTCTTACTTAGATAGAGGTGACGGTAAATGTGCCGCTACTTGTAAATTTATGAATCGTATTGCCACCAGAAGTTGTGATTGTGCCACCAGTGGCAGTCATTGAACCCGTAGGATAGCTTATAATTACAATACCAGAACCTCCATCTCCGCCTATGCCATATCCGCTGGTGTAACCAGCTCCGCCTCCACCCGAACCAGTGTTGGCTGTTCCAGCTGTGGCTGTGCCTCCGTCTGCACCAGCTCCACCACCGCCAGAACCGCCAGAGCCAGCTGCTCCACCCAAACGAGAATCGTATCCACCGCCACCGCCACCTGTAATATACCCACCCACTCCAGCAGAAGCGTCAGAAAGTAGATTCCCAACAGAAGCATCAGCAGTTCCAGCTCCGCCGTTCCCAGCATTGCCGGAAGTTGCATTTGCTCCTGCAGCTCCAGAACCACCCCCACCTCCACCACGAGTTGCCTGCGAGGCACCATATGCACTTCCTCCGCCATAACCTTGCCCCGATGTTCCAGTACCACCGACCTGTCCAACATCGCTGCCATTATCTCCTCCTCCTCCACCAGAACCACCATTTTGTCCTAGGTAGTTAGAACTAGCTCCAGAGTACCCGCCGCCACCTCCGCCACCAATAGCAGTCATGGTATCAAATACAGAATTGCCTCCATTACTACCCTTGGTTGCAGCTCCATTATTGCCAGAGCCACCAGAACCGATTGTGACGGTGTATGCTTGTGCGGTCACATTGTGTGTGCTGTCATACAAAAGTCCGCCGGCTCCACCACCACCAGGATTACTTGCGCCGCCTCCGCCCCCAGCAACAACTAATACTTTTATTGTTGTAGCTGCTGAAGTTGAGAAAGCTACCCAAGCGGTGCCGTTATAGCCTCTGAATTTACCAAGAGTACTGTCAAAATATATTTGACCGGCAACAGGAGAAGACGGTTCGCTTGATCTTGAAGCGACAACGATTGAACCACCTCCAACCAATACCTTGCCAGTACCAGTAGGGTTAAGAGAAATAGACTGGTTGCTACCGCTTGCCGTAATTGTATTGCTAATAACTTGAGTAACTTCTATGTTGCCTTGAACATCAACGGTAGATGAAGGCGTGTTTGTTCCAATCCCTAGACGCTTATTAGTATTATTCCAGAATAAATTTGAATTATCTTGAGATATTGAAGCTCCGGAAGCAAATAGAATGGAGCCGTCAGCGAATGAGCCGTTTCCTGTACCACCTCTTGATATGGGTAAGTGGCCATACCAACTAAGAGAATGAACATCGCTAGCTGAGTTTATGGTAATATTTGAATCGTTACCAAAGGTTTGCGTTTGCCCGCTCTGGCCATTTAAAGACTGAACCACAGCCCAAACGGCACCACCACTAATCGCAAGTCCTAATATTACGGTAATTAAAATTTTTGTTTTTTTCATAGTTTTGTTTTTTGTTAATTTATATATTTTGTATCGACCCAAAGATTTTAATCTTTGCATTGGAATTATACCCCCCCCCTGATATATTTAGTAAATAAAAAACGGTGGACAAAATCCTAAAATTTGTTATAATTTATTATGAATTATCATATATTTATGCCTAATTTTTTAAAGAACAAAAAACTTATTTTTTTAAGTATCCTGTTGCTGTTTATTGTGATCCGTGTGCCCGGTTTGGATTTGCCATACCATCAAGATGAAAACAAATATGCCACTAGTATAAGTGTTCAAGACAACAACACCGCTCACCCGCCCATACACAAAGCCGTTTCGGTTTACACCGGAAAAATTTTTGGTAGGGATAATTTTAGGGTAACCCCGTTTCTTTTTTCAATCGCCAATCTTTTACTACTTTTTTATTTTGTGAGATTTAAATTTGGTACCAAGGCGGCCCTTTGGGCCGCCTTATTGTTTGCCGTTTCTTATTTTAGCGTGCTGGCTTCATTGATGGTTGATATTGACGGAGCGGTCTTGCCGTTTTTCCTCCTTTTGTCGCTTATCGGTTATTACAAATGGTGTGAATCGGCGAGCAAAAAGAAAAAATATATTTGGGGTTTTGTCCTGCTTGTTTCTCTGATTCTGGGGTTTTTGACCAAGCTTAGCTTCGCAATAGTGGTTGGCGCCATGATCCTTGACTATCTGAGTCGGTTTTTGAAGAGCCGCAAAATGTTATTAAAATATGCCGCATTAAGCGGTGGGTTATTGATATTATTGGGCTTGGTTCTCTGGCAGGCTAAGGCGATTTTCCCGTCTTTTAATCTGGATAGAACCTTAAGTCATGCCCGCGATTCTTTTCATCTGACCGGCAGGGCATATTTGCAGATATTGATACAGTCAGTCAAAGCAATCATTTATTCTTCGCCGCTTCTCATTCTGCCCCTGGTGTTTCTGACCAAAGAACGCCTGAATAAATTGAGATTTTTTGCGATTTTTATTGGTCTCGGCCTGATCTTTTATCTGATTGTTTTTGATTTTTCCCGCATGGCACTTGATAAGTACCTGATGTTTTTGATCGTACCCTTGTCCGTCATTTCCGGCGTCATTATAAGTGAGATACTTGGCCAGGGCGGGGAGCGTGATGCTAAGGAAGGTGTAATTCTTGGGTTGGCGATTGCTGCTCCGGTATTTTTTTCACAATTTTTACCGCATTTTGTTCCGCCGCTTTATCCCAAAGAAGAGTGGGTGAGTCGTATAATTAATCTGAAGTGGAATTTTGTTTTTCCTTTTACCGGTGGATCCGGGCCGGTCGGGTTTTATGTTTCCTGGCTGTTTATCGGATTATCCTGGATAGCTTCATCCGTATTTGCGGTTTTAGCATTGGTTCTAAAACAGCGGCGTATTTACTTTTTGACGGCCATGCTAATTTTGGGCTTTGCCTATAACTTAGTTTTTGCTGAAGAGTACTTATTTGGCAGAATTAACGGCAGTCCGACGTTCTTATTAAAGAACGCCATAGATTTTATTCAAAAAAATGATGGTATTAAGAAGGTTATCTCTTATAATGATATAGGCGGCCACAATATATCAAAAACCGGTAAGTATCAGTATCGGTTTTATGCCGTTCCCAAAAATGAAGAAGTGCATAGAGAGCTTTTTGCATCCTTCAGGGGACACTATCTCGTCGTTGATATTCCGCACTTGAATCCGGGCAGTTTCTACGGAAAATATTTTTCGGCTTGCGATGTAGTTTATAATGATGTTTCGGGTTATATTTCCGGCAGGATCTATGATTGCAAAAATACAAAATTGCCAGATTAATAATTGCAACGATATAATTCATGGAATCACAAAATAAAAAATTAAGATTTGCCTTTCAAATGATACGCAAGGCATTCAAGGATTATAAACGCCAGCTTTTTATAATTTTGATTTTGGGATTTTTGGCCGGCCTGTTCGGCGGCCTGGGTATTAGCGCAGTCATTCCAATATTTTCCATTCTTACCGGACAAAGCATTGACGAGGCGGACATGGTTTCTAGGCTTATAGAGAGATTTTTTAGTTTTTTGCATCTGCCATTTAATTTGCCATTCTTGGTTTCTTTTATTGCTGTGCTCTTTGTTTTGAAGGCGTTGATTCAATTTTCTGCTAAGTATTTTAATGCTAAAACTGCTGCCGAATACGAAGAATCGATAAGAAATAAATTATTTAGTGCAACGATGAACTCGACGTGGCCATATCTACTTAATCAAAAGTCTGGCTACTTAGAGAGGATTATAATGAATGATGCTTATCGTTGTTCCGATTTGATTTTTCGCGTAGCTAATCTTATGCTACTTGGCACCAGTTTGGTTATGTATGCTGTAGTTGCCATCGGTATTTCCGCCCCAGTTACATTATTGACTATAGGATTTGGCGTGGCGCTGTTTTTTATCTTTAAGCCATATTTTTATAAGACTCGCAAAGTATCAACCGAGTTGGCCGCCACCGAAAAAACCGTTACTCATTACGTGAGCGAGAGCGTATCGGGGGCGAAAATAATAAAAACATTTGCGATTGAAAATAAATTGATCGACAGAAACCACGCGTATTTTGAAAAACTTAGAGAGGCAAGGAAAAAAACTGCCATGTATCTTTACTCCGTGGGTAGTTCATATGAACCTATCGGTTTTATATTTATTGCCATACTTTTCATTTTTTATCACAAAACCTCTGGATTCAATGTGATTTTGTTTGCGGCGG
>CAYHKI010000069.1:0-5784 GCA_964357165.1 uncultured Gammaproteobacteria bacterium
AGCTAAGGCTGTTGCGCGGGACGATTCGAAGTTTTTATGGGCAATATTTATCATAGTTTTAGGGGTTGTTTTTCTTTTAAACAACTTTGGTATCCTGGGATTTTTTGATTTTGGTAAAATCTGGCCGGTATTTGTAATTCTCTTTGGAATTATTGTGCTCTTTAAGAGGCAATCTTAGCTAATTTTTTACCTGAACTTTTATTTCTTTGATCAGTTGAACTCCGATTGTTGCAAATTTTGAACCTGTGGATGCCAGAATCATTACCAGAATATAGGCAACAAACATATTGATAAGGTCGGAAAAAACTTCGTCGGGGATAATCTTGATACTGGTTGGCTGGTTTTGTTTAGAAGGTTTTAGAGAATCCAAAATTTGAGTAGGAACTCCAGAATTTTCTAGAGATGATAGATCAAGAGCTTGAGATGCGGAAGGAATCGGTATTTCCGGTGCTTTGACGTCGAATACTTTTGCCGGTTTTATTTTACCAGTTAAGATAAAAACAGCATAAAATGTGCTTGCAATAATAATTGTGATTCCTACAAATAGCAGGAAATAGCCTAAAATCTTTTCATTTCTGGAACTGTTGTCTTTTTGTATTGGATTGATTATTGGTGGTGTTTGCGGTATTTGGTCGGGCATTAAGTTTATTATATCGATTAAACGGCTCTGATTGTCAATGTTTTATAAAACCTTTCAGTCATTTATACTATTTGTAATGGGTGAGAAACATAAAATGGAGAATGTTGCAAACAGAGGGTCTGAGCAAGAGCGTTTGCCCGGACAAATAGAAATTAATATACCTGGACTTAAAGCGAACGACAGTGTAAGAACGGGAATTCAAAAATCTAATAGTCAGGGTTTGATCAATAAACTTCACGATGAAGGCAAACATATAGTTGCCAAGACGCGTCCCGGAGGGCTTATTTATTACGTTGCTATAAGTACTGCACTGATAGGCGCTATTGCCGGGGGAGTTTATCTTAGAAGACGCAAAAGAAGGATATGAAACGAAAGATTTTATCACTTCTGAGGTTAGTAATAATAAATTAGCTTGACGACGAGGACGGACCGTGTTTTGGATGGATCCCAAACTCTTTCATTCTTTTTTCTAAAAATTCTTTAATTTCCTCTTCTCTATCTGTAGGAAAAAAAGTAATGATCTCCGCTTTTTACCGAATAGATAAAAATTGGTGCGGGGCAACCCTCAGAAAGTTCCTGTAAAGAAATTTTTTCCGGGTTGGAGGAATATATATATGGCAGTATTGACCCGACCTTTTTGAACTTTTTTGAGTGTTGCATTTCAAATGTTGTTGGTGTGAAGCTGGCAGGCGGTCCTGAAATTTGCCGGACTTTATTTTTAATGTCTTCCTTTAGCGGCGAGTTTTTAAGTACGTTTAATGCTGTTTCTGCGAAACGTTTTGGTAAGTAGTAACTTATGGCATTACATTCTTTTTGTGTTCGAGAGTCATAATTTATCCTCAAAACGGGTATGTTTGCACCTCGCAAGATAACATTAATTTTTTTTGCAAACCTTGCAGGGTATTTCCCTAAGATACTAGTAAAACATAATAGTGATGGGTCTTTTTGCCTAATAAGTTTTGTTGCGTGGTAATGGTCCAATATGTCTATTGCTGCTTGAGTTTGCGTTTTATCTTCTGAATATTTGACTATGCTGCAAATTGCTTGCCAAGTAACTCTTTTATTTTCGTATTTTTGGTGAATTCTAAGAAGTCTTGTTTTTTCAGACTGGGAATGGATAATTTTAAGTGCTCTACGTATTTCTTGTATTGAGAGATTTGTATTTGCAGCGATTTGATCTGGATCTTTAATACCTGTTTCCAGCTCTTGAGAAATAATGTTTAGTTTGCTTGCGCTTGTAAATGCTTTGTTTTCTATATTTGCTGTGGCGGACATTGGTTTTCCAAAAGGAATATCTGCGAGAGGAAATTTAACCTGTGTTTCGGCCGACGAATTTTTATGTAGGTTGCGAATGCCTTTTTCTATAATTTGCCTAATGGCTTGTCGTGAAATGCCCCCATACCTTTGACCAATTTCATCAAGGGAAAGCGATGTGCCGAAATAAATACCGGTTATATTTTGTTGTTTTGCCCATACGGCAGGATTTAAATGCATGACTGTTGTCCATCTTGTTTTCCAAGAAGGTTGTATCTTTTGGGCTCCGTCTGCCAAAGCTGCTTTTAAAAACTCATGTGTTATTGAGTGTGCGTAAGTGTTTGGTTCTCTTTCCATAGGTACGGATTATCCCATAATAAGTGTTTTTAATCAATTTTTGGACGTATAATTTGGATTAAATTTAGGAATTGGCTAGTTTAGCTGTTTGATTTAGTCTTTGACTTGAAAAATTAAAAAAAGGATAAATGCGGCAAAAATTGGCATGATTATTGTGAAAAGGCTGATACTTAAATTAAGGGCAATTATAGTAAAAATTATTATACCCACGAAAAATATAACTTGAAAGCTGCGACTTTTGGTAAATATTTCAAGTTTCATAATGTTTCGGCTTAAGTATTACAAAAGTAAATTTCTCTGTCAAACGAAAGCTCAATTTTATTTAAAACTCTCAAAGAAGGTTGTAAAGGCAAAAACAGTGACTATACCGAACAAAAAGAAGAAGGTGTGAGAAAATTTTTTATCCCTTAAATACTTTTCGTGCAATTCCGGAATTAGGTCGCTTGCTGAAATGTAGATAAAAAAGCCTGCGGTTGCGCCCAAGAAAATATAAAGGTTCTTTTCTACAAAATTGGCAAAGTAAAAAGCTATCAGTGCGCCGGCAAGCGCGGTCAGAGCGGAGAGAAAGTTATAAAAAAGAGCTTTGCTCTTCGGTAATCCGTTGGCAAGCAAAATGGACATATCAGCAATTTCCTGAGGAATTTCGTGGGCGGCGACAGCAATCGAGGTGGTAATACCCAAGGCGGGGCTTGCCAGGAAACTTGCGGTTATAGAAACACCGTCTATAAAATTATGTACTCCGTCTCCAATTAAAACCAAATAGGTGCTTGGATTGTTGTTGTGGGCGTGGTGGTGGTGAAAAAGCTGGATGAAACGTTCTGCCAGAAAAAATATAATAAATCCGGCAAAAACAGGCATAAAAACATTTGCACCGCCGGCTGCATCTTGTGCCTCCGGAAGGAGGTCCAAAAAGGCGGTAGCAATCAGGGTTCCTGCGGCAAAACTTATGAGCTGATCGGAAAATGCTTCTGCAATTGGCTTTTTAACTAAAAAGAAAAGCGTGCCAAGAAGCGAAGTGATGCTTCCAAGAAAAGTAAACAGGACAATTAAAGCCAAAGTCATAGAGATTAGTATTGCAAATCACTGGCGACACGTCAATCTTGAAGGGTGATTTTGAACTAAATTTATGTGACTATATCGGGCTTATTGACAAATTGTCAAAAAATGCTTACTCTGAGTTAGTAGGTATAAATTTAAGATGTCAGATCATAAAGAACCAATATTAGATATAGTTTCGGAGAGTCTTTTTGAACCTCATACGGTTCACCAACGTGAGTTGCACCAATATTTAATTATGGTGCTTTGTGTGGTGAATATTTTAACTATCACTGTTACTTTTTTGGCTGCTCCAGCGTTATAACTTGTGAAAAAAACTGCCAAAAGAAAATCACCAGATAAAAAAAACTCTAAGAGAAAGTTTCAATTTTTGCCTTTTGTTTTTGGTTTGATAGCGATTACCGGAGTAATTGTGTATTTGGTAATCAGTAGTAATCCTGTCAAAAATCCTCAAGCTGCGGTGCGTGACCCTTATTCGTGGCCGTTTGATAAATATTCCCCGTGGAATATGCCTCTTGGTTCAAAAGCGAGCTATAAAAGTACACCTATAACTCCAGCTGCAGGTTATTGGAGTGAATGGGAAGTAATTGCCATGGATCCGAATGCACCTCAAAGACAAGGATTCAATCGAAATGATGGTTATTCTTTTTGTGATGGCGGGTCGGCTATCGGAAACTTCCTTGTTTCAGATGGGTTTCGGACGCCAATAGCAAATACTACACCTGGGTCCGGATACTATTTGCCCAATAATTCTGGAGGGGTTTTGAAAATTGATAAACAGACAATACAAGAAGGTAATTATATAACACGTTGTACAGATACAGGACAGATTTATTTTGGAAGAGTTGGAGGCGCAATTTCCATAACTGGTTCAGGGATAAATATTCCTTATGGTGGTGGTCATGGCGGAAGCGCAATGAGTGGTGTAGGTGGTGACCTGCGAAAATGGGAAGTTACGAGTTCTGGAATACCTATACGACATGCACTAAAAATAACTTTAAACGGTAGATGGATGTCGAAAAGTAATGGTGGCCATCGTTGGCCAGCAACTAATACAGATGGTGGTTATGATGTACCTGGTGGGCAAGCGGAATATTATGGATCTTGGCCAGAGGTGAATATGGGGTCTTTGATGACAATCAATTCATCGGTTGATATAAACAATATTGGTCTTACCACAGAGCTTGGTAAGCGAGTTGCACAGGCCATGCAAGATTACGGTGCATATATTGTCGATGCCGCTTATGGAAGAGATTACCAGTATACAGATCCAGCTATTTTGAATATTGAGTATGGATCTGTAATACCTTCAGGCTTTGGTGCTGACATGATGAAGCTTTGGGGCATTTTTAATGTGGTTACAAATAACACAGAATCTACTCCAGGGGGTTGTGCTATCTTGGATGCGACTTGTGTCAGAAGGCAGCCTTATGCGCCAGATTTTGGCTTGCCAATAGTATCGCCAACGCCGCCAACGGCAACAACCATACCTATTCTACCGTCACCGTCACCGACTTCCGCACCGATAATCGGATCCAGTTTAGAAGCTGAAAATATGGTGATACGACAAGGGTACCAATACCCAGGCGGAAATGTTTTCAGTGATGCTACCGCGTCCCAAGGTAAGGGAATCTCGTTACTTACCAATGGTTATTTAGATGGACAAGTTGCAGGTTCATTCAGTTCCATAGCAGTTAGAGCTAGGGGCGACCAGTGTAATGGCGCACCAAGTATGATTGTGAGTGTTGACGGAAATTCTGTGTTGACTGCCACTGTGCCTGCAACATCATGGACTGATTATATAGCTTCTTATAGTGCAGGTGCAGGAAACCACACTGTGAGAGTTGATTTTACAAACGATTCTAATCCCGGAACTTGTGACAGGAATTTAAGATTGGATATTGTAAAAACATCCACAATCTCTGACGTCGACACGGATAATGACGGTTTTTCGGATAAAGTTGAGGCATATATAGGTACAAATCCGAATCTAGTTTGTGGCGTTGGTGCCTGGCCACCGGATATTGATGGGGACCGCGCCGTGACAATTTTAGATATGACGAGTGTTGCAAACTCTTATCAGACCAAAGTAGGAGACCCAACATACAGCAAGCGGTATGACATGGATGCAAGTGGAACAATTACGATTTTGGATCTTACCATTGTTTCCAATTACTTTCTGCAGAAATGTGCAACACCGCAAGTGGTTCCAATGGCTTCAAGGCCCGATGTTAACCAATTTATAGCTGCGGTAAGCAAGGTGATTGAAGCGGAGATATTTAAACTGAATTCCGGTTATGTGGATTCAGGTAAAAACATTTTTAGTGACCCCGCAGCCAGCGGAGGTAAAGGTTTTATTCTTTGGTCTACCGGAAGCGCCCAGACAGTGACAACAAATGGGTTTAGTAAGGCGACATTGCGAGTAAAGGCAGATGTTTGTAGTGGTGCGCCAAAGCTGACTGTTAAAATAGATGGAA
>CAYHKI010000070.1:0-5657 GCA_964357165.1 uncultured Gammaproteobacteria bacterium
GGTATGATACCAGCCTTAGCAATCGGCATGATCGGCGCAAAAGCAATGGAATCTATCGGTAGAAACCCAGAAGCTGCAGGTAAAATTTTGCCACCAATGTTAATTGGTATGGCACTTGCCGAAGCTATCGCAATTTACGCATTAATTTTAGCCTTTACTGGATAAAAAAGTCAAAGTCAAAAGTCATAGTGTTGAGTCAATAATTATACTTTACACTTCCCACTTTGACTCTGACTCTTTTAACCATGGAAATACTTAAGGATTTTGGCATACAACCAACTTTACTGTTTGGCCAAATAGTTAACTTTTTAATAATCCTCTTTTTACTGAGGAAGTTTTTCTATGGAAAAATATTAAAAATTCTGGATGACCGCAAAAAAACCATAGAAGAAAGTCTAAAAAACGCTGACCTCATAGAAGCAAATCTCCAAAAAACTAAAGAGCAATCGGCAAAAATCATAGAAGAAACCCAAAAAAATGCCCAATTATTAATTGAAGACGCCAAAAAAGGGGCAGAAAACATTTCTCAAAAGGCGCTAGAAGAAGCCAGAGAAATTCATAAACAATCCATCAAAGACACAAAAATTCAAATCGCCTCAGAGCGTCTCTTAATGCAAAAACAGCTGGAAAAAGAAACATTAACCCTAGTTGTTGGCATTGTTAAAAAAGTATTAGGTAGAAACTTAAAAGACAAAGAAAAACAAGAAATCACCAGTGGTGCTATCGGAGAAATAAATAAACAACTTCAATGACAAGTCGAACAAAACTTCTAAAAATTGCAAAAACTATGGCAAATGCCAGTCTAACGGTAAATCTAGTTGACGCCAACAAAGTTAAAAAGATAACAGAAGCCGTAATCAGCCTTAATCCCGCTAATCTTACTAAAATTCTAAAAATTCATAAAAATTTGATTGAAAATAAAATGAGAAGCGAAGAAGTCACTATCGAAATTCCACCAAAAAATACTATCTCCAAACAATTTGAACAAGATATTATAAAAACTACTGGCGCAAAAAGAGTCACTTATGTTATAAATCCAAAGCTAATCGCGGGTGCAAAAATTACTCACGGCGACTGGGTTTATGATCAAACTTTAGATACAAAACTAGAACAATTAACTATTAACTATTAACTATTAACAAAAATATGGGCATAATCGAAGAATTACAAAAACAAATAGATAAGAGTAAATTTTCCTCAACCCCTAAAAATGTGGGCATAGTAACAGAAGTCGGAGACGGTGTTGTTAGAGTTTCGGGACTATCTGATGTTGCTTCGCTGGAACTGGTCTCATTCCCCTATAACCTCATGGGGCTTGCTCTAAATTTGGAAGAAGAATCGGTAGGTATAATCATCTTTGGTGATTGGACAAAATTAAAAGAAGGTGACAAATGTCAAACAACAGGCAAAATTTTCGAAATCCCAGTCGGCGAACAACTCATAGGCCGCGTTGTAGATCCGCTTGGAAAACCACTTGATGGTAAAGGCAAAGTAAATGTCACTAAATATAATCCGGCAGAAAAAATTGCACCTGGTGTTATCTTCCGTCAATCTGTAAATACTCCACTGCAAACCGGTCTTAAAGCAATCGATTCTATGATTCCTATAGGACGCGGTCAACGGGAACTTATTATTGGCGACCGCGGGCTTGGCAAAACCGCAATCACCCTGGACACCATCATTAACCAAAAAGGCAAAGGCGTTATCTGTATTTATGTCGCTATAGGTCAAAAAACCAGTAAAATCGCCCAGGTTGTGGCTACCTTGGAAAAGCATAAAGCGATGGACCATACAATTATCGTCGCCGCAACAGCCGCAGATTCCGCAACTATGCAATATATTGCCCCATACGCCGGAGCCGCCATGGGAGAATATTTTATGGATCAGGGTAAAGACGCCCTGGTTGTATATGATGATTTAACCAAACATGCCTGGGCTTACCGACAAATTTCATTGCTCCTAAAAAGACCATCCGGCCGCGAAGCCTATCCAGGCGATATCTTTTATCTGCATTCAAGACTCCTGGAACGTGCCGCCAGATTAGATGATAAACATGGTGGCGGCTCACTTACAGCTCTACCAATAATCGAAACTCAAGCCGGTGACGTTTCAGCATATATTCCAACAAACGTCATATCCATTACTGACGGGCAAATTTACCTAGAAGCAGATCTATTCAACGCCGGAAATCGACCAGCGGTAAACCCCGGAATTTCTGTTTCCCGAGTCGGTGGAGCAGCTCAAACAAAAATGATGAAACAAGTCGCAGGCTCACTCAGGCTTGACCTTTCCCAGTATCGTGAACTGGCAACCTTTGCCCAGTTTGGGTCGGATCTCGATGAAACAACCATCGCCAGACTCGAGCGCGGTAAAAGAATCGTCGAAGTTTTAAAGCAACAACAGTACTCTCCTCTTGATGTTTCATCACAAGTCATTATTCTTTGGGCAATTAATAAAGGTTATTTTGACCAAATAAAAATTGAAGATCTGGAAACACAAGAACAAAAAATACTTTCACTTTTGGAAACTAATCAAAAATTAAAAAGTTACATGGAGCAAAACAAAGTGATTGATGACTTTGTCGAGCGTGAGCTTGAAAAAATGCTTGGTAAAACATTCGCGGGTGACGCGCTTGGGGGACCCCGTCGAGCGCCCGCAGCTTCAACATCCGAATCAGAAAAAAAATCGAATTCCAAGAAGCGAGGACGTCGGACGGGGGTAAAGCGCGGCAGGACCCGCAGCAAAAAACAATATGGCACAAATCAGAGAAATTAAAAAAAGGATTAAATCAATTCAAAACACCAAAAAAGTGACCCACGCCATGGAACTGGTTGCCGCCGCCAAAATGAGAAAGGCTCAATTTGCAGCCCTTTCCTCAAGACCTTATTCAACTTCACTAAATGAAGTAATTTCCCAAATCAGAAAAAAATCATCACAAATTCAAAATATCCTGCTTTCAGAAAATAAGTCACCAAAACAAATCATTATTTTGGTGACTTCGGATCGTGGACTTGCCGGTGGACTTAATATCAATCTTTTTAGAGACATCCTAAGACAAGAAATTAAAGATGCCGACTATATAACAATCGGCAGAAAAGCCACGCAGTTTGCCGCCAAAACCAATGCTAATATTCTGGCAAGTTTCCAGTCCGAAGATAAATCAACACTAGACCTGGCAAGAACTCTTACCAAATTAACTACTGAAGCCTTCATTAGCTCAAATTGCTACAAAGTTTCTATGCTTTATCCGCATTTTGAATCCACAGTCAAACAGAATCCAAAATGGAAACAAGTTTTACCTATAGAAATGCAGGAAATTAACCAGGAAGACACTAAAAATCTCGGTAATTCCACAATGCTTTTTGAACCTAATATCGATAAAATTCTTACCGATATTCTTCCCCATTATGTCTTAACCATAATTTACCAGGTACTTTTAGAAGCTAAGGCTTCCGAACATTCCGCCCGAATGATTGCTATGAAAAACGCCACCGACGCAGCTGGAGATTTAATAGACGATCTAACTCTGACATATAATCAGGTAAGGCAAGAAGCTATAACTACTGAACTTTTAGACATCGTAACTGCCCAGAAAGCGTTTCAATAATGGATAAACCTACTAAAAACACAGGAAAAATTATTCAGATTATCGGACCTGTCGTCGACATTGAATTTGAAAACGGTAATATACCAAACATTTACGACGCACTTGAGGTCAAAATTCCCTCCGGTAAATTAATTTTCGAAGTCCAGCAACATCTTGGAGATAATATAGTCAGAGCCATTTCGCTTGGCTCAACAGAAGGCCTCAAGCGAGGCACAGCCGCAACAAATACCAAAGCACCAATATCTGTACCAGTTGGAATAGAAACCCTCGGTAGAATCTTTAACGTCATCGGAGAACCTATTGATGGTCTGGGCCCTGTCAAAGCGAAAAAATACTACCCTATTCACCGAGAAAGTCCCAGCCTGGAAGATCAGGAAACTAAACCGGAAATTCTGGAAACCGGTATCAAAGTTATCGACCTTATTGCCCCATTTTTAAAAGGAGGCAAAATTGGTGTTTTTGGCGGTGCCGGAGTTGGCAAAACTGTCATTATTCAAGAACTGATCAATAATATTGCCAAAGAACATGGAGGCTATTCGGTTTTTGCTGGTGTCGGTGAAAGAACTAGAGAAGGAAATGACCTCTACCGCGAAATGAAAGAGGCCGGAGTTCTGGATAAACTTGCCATGGTTTTTGGACAAATGAACGAGCCCCCGGGCGCCAGATTCCGTGTTGCTCTATCCGCCCTTTCTATTGCCGAATATTTTAGGGATGAAAAAAACCAAGATGTGCTTCTGTTTATCGACAACATTTTTCGTTTCGCCCAAGCCGGCAGTGAGGTTTCCGCTCTTTTAGGCAGAACTCCATCGGCAGTTGGTTATCAACCAACACTCGCCTCCGAAATGGGAGCCCTTCAGGAACGAATTACTTCTACCAAAAAAGGTTCTATCACTTCACTTCAAGCAATCTATGTTCCAGCAGACGATTACACCGATCCGGCCCCGGTTGCTACATTTGCCCATCTCGATTCGACAATTTCTCTGGAAAGATCAATCGCCGAAAAAGGTATTTATCCGGCTGTCGACCCCCTAACATCAAGTTCCCGTGCTCTTGACCCACAAATCGTAGGCCAAAAACACTATACCGTTGCCAGAAATGTTCAGAAAGTTCTGCAACGTTACAAGGAACTTTCCGATATTATTGCCATCTTAGGTGTAGAAGAACTTTCGGATGAAGATAAAATTGCTGTATCCCGTGCCCGTAAAATCCAAAGCTTCCTTTCCCAACCCATGTTTGTCGCAGAAACTTTCACCGGTAAAAAGGGTGCATATGTACCGATTGCAAAAACTGTCGACGATTTCGAAAAAATCCTGAGTGGCGAATATGATGGCGTTGACGAATCGGAATTTTACATGAAAGGTGACATTTCGACTGTAAAGAAGTAAGGTGGGTGGCAGTTGTGGCAGGGATCCCGACAGCCCTTCGACTTCGCTCAGGGTAAACGCGCAGCACTGCTTGTCCTGAGTTAATCGAAGGAGCGGGAAGGAAACAACTGACAGGACCCGCGACAAAATATATGCTACATCTACAAATAATTACTCCGGAAAAAACAGTTTTCGACGAAGAAGTTGACCAGGTTTCGCTGCCAACCTCCAAGGGAGAAATTACAATTCTTCCCCACCATATTCCTTTAATCTCAACTATTGAACCTGGTTCCTTGATTTATAAAAAAAATCAAAAAGAAGTTCATTTGGCGGCTGGCTTTGGTTTCGTAGAAATTGGCAACGATAATGTCAAAGTTTTAGTAGACCTTGCCGCTCCTGAGGAAGAAATAGAAGAAAAAGCAATTGAAGACGCCAAAAAACGCGCAGAGGAGGCAATAGCCCAAAAACATCTGCTTTCCGAGGAAGAATACGCTTACGCTGCTGCCAACCTCCAAAAAGCGCTTGCCCAACTAAAAATCAAGCGCAGACATCGCAGAATATAGAATTGACCTAATTGACCTAATTAACCTAAACAAGCACAAAGCCTAAATTAAAAATTTTACTCATTGGGATTTTAAAAAATTATTTAGAAATTAGAATAATTAGAAATTAGAAATTATGAATTA
>CAYHKI010000071.1:0-3211 GCA_964357165.1 uncultured Gammaproteobacteria bacterium
ATACCCTGTTTATGAAAAATATCTGGAAAATCATCCAAATCTCCAAACCGCTTCATGGTTTGGTGTCCATAATTGCCGTTTTAATAATGATAACGGCAATCCTCGACCTCATCCCACCGATTCTTTCCAAGTTTATCGTTGACGAAATCGTAAAAAAAATACAAGGCCAAAACGGAAGCTTAGATAGATTAATATTTTTATTGGCACTCAGCTTTGTTCTGGCATTTTCAAGCACAATTTTAACAACAGCCAGTAACCGACTTGGAGACCATTTTGCCGGAAAACTCAGAAAATTCCTCACCGAAAAATTCTACGACAAAGTCCTGTCATTGCCCCAAACCTATTTCGACAGCGAAATTTCCGGAAAAATCGTCAACCAGCTTAACCGGGCAATCCAAACAATTCAAAACTTTATAAACGGCTCAACCAACTTTATCCTGCCAACCTTTCTTCAAAGTATTTTTACGATTGCTATTCTTGCCTATTACAATCTGCCAATCGCCTTCTTTGTATTCATCCTTTTTCCAATCTACCTAAGCCTCAGCTACTACTCTAGTCGTCGTTGGGGTGCCAAAGAAGTAGAAAAAAACCAATTCGAAGATTTAAACCGAGGCAGAATCAACGAAGTTGTTGGTAATATCAAACTAGTCAAAAGTTTTAACAATGAAAAAAACGAATTCAACTTGGTTTCCCAAAACTTAAGCAAAATTAATGAAATTTATAGAGACCAAAGCTGGACTTTCCACAAATTCGATTTTGCCAGAAACTTAAGTTTAATTTTAATCATTTTAGGCATAGATGTAATTGCCTTTTATAACGCATTTTTAGGACATATAACAATAGGAACTCTGGTTCTTATTGTCCAGCTAGTAAACCAAGCCCGCCGTCCGCTTTTTGCAATGAGTTTTATCCTGACCAATATTCAAATGGCCGAAGCAGGCAGCAAAGAATATTTCGAAGTTTTAAGTCTTCCATCATCGGAAAACTACAAAAAGAAAGAGTCCAAACAAATGCTCACCAAGCCAACAATCGAATTTAAAAAAGTCAGTTTTAAATACGAAACATCCGAAATGGTTTTGACAAATGTCTCCTTTAAAATTAATCCCCAAGAAAAAGTCGCTTTAGTTGGCCACTCTGGAACTGGCAAAACGACAGTCGTAAATCTGATAAATAAATTTTATGAACCAACAGGCGGAGATATTATGCTTTCTGGTAAAAGCTTCAAAAAACTCACCCATCAATTTATCAGAAACAATATTGCCCTTGTCTTCCAGGAAAGTGAACTTTTTTCAACATCTATTGCCCAGAATGTCGCCTACGGCAAAACAGATTCAACAAAAGCTCAAATAACCAGCGCTCTAAAACTTGCCAACGCCTGGGATTTTGTCAAAAAACTTCCAAAAGGTATGGACAGCGAAGTCGGCGAACGAGGAGTGCGCCTTTCCGGAGGCCAAAAACAGCGCATCCAGATCGCCCGCGCCATTTTAAAAAACGCCCCGATTTTAATTTTGGACGAGGCAACTAGCTCACTGGACGCCAAAAGCGAAAAAGAGGTCCAGGTAGCTCTGGAAAATCTAATGAAAAACAAGCTCGTCATTATAATAGCCCACCGCTTTTCTACAATTCAAAATGTTAATAAAATAATTGTCATCGACGAAGGAATAATTGTCGATTCCGGCAGCCCTCAAGAACTGGCAACCAGAAAAGGCATTTATCAAGACCTTCTTAACTACCAAATCGAAGGCAACAAAAAACTCCTCGAGAAGTTTGATATATATTAAAAATTTGTTAGATAACCAACGAATTGTAATATTTTGACAATTTTTTATCAAAAGTTTTAAAACCTACAACTTTGTTTTCTACAGCATAAGTTATGTTATAACAATCCTCTAAACTAAGATTATTCTTTGCAAACAAATTAATACTAGCGACAAGCACTTCATAATCATTAAAATCTATATTTAGATTCAAAAGTTTTAAGAGCACAAGCACAAGTGCTTGTTTTTCCTTTTGATAAACCGAACGTAAAACCCAAGCGACTTCAAAGAAGACAACTGTCGAACTCGTAAGTTTTACTTTTCCACAAGCCCCATCAAGCAAAAGTTGTTTGGCATCTTGGTACTGATTTTCATTATCACGGAGTAAAAATCGCAAAAAATAGTTTGTATCAACAAAGATCATTTCAAACGATATTTCTTCCGAAAATATTCACTCTTTGCTTCATTTATGATTTCTCGGGCATCCTTACCCTTCCACTTCTTGGGCACAAGCACAGCTCCGGCCAGTTCCTCAACCAATTTTTCGGCCGGAGTAATCAACAGTCTTCCATTTTCCTCTGAAACCATCACCTTTTGACCTATTTTAAAACCTGCCTTTTTAAAAACGGCGGACGGTAAAGTAAGCTGCTTCTTGCTAGTCACGGTAGCTATTTGGTTCATACAAGGAAATTATACAACCGCAAGGAATTTATTGCAATGCAAGGAAACACAATTTATACAAGTCAAATCGAAGGCAACAAAAAACTGCTGGAGAAGTTTGAGAGATACTAAAGTTCGGCCTTTACTTCACCAAAAACAGGAAACGTTAATTTTTCGGGGTTAGGATCCAAACCAAGTAAGGTGACACGGCCAACACCTTTAATTTTATACCCAAAACCACCATTTCCCTTCATAAAATCAGCAAAACCATCTTCTACTAAATTAAAAGCATCACCGCGTGTCAGCGAAGGAGCCTTTCTCATCCTAATGGTAAAACCCCCAAAATCAACTTCAAATACTTCTCTAGCAAGCTGGTCTTCATAAAACCTCGGCACTATATCTTTTACATCTTCATAATTTGTTAACAGATTAAACATCGCCCTCTGGTCGGAAAAGTCAAATGTACTATAACAGTCAATTACTTCTTTATCTTCCTCATTTTTAATAGCTGACCCGAATAAAACTAATTCTTCATTCCTTCCACTTGTCCAATCAATCAAAATCTGCAACTCCTTTTCTAAATCATCTCCTCCTACATCGTTTCCCTGGAAATATTCCTGTCTACGTTTCTTTAGAATTTCTGCCCACGCTTTTCTACCTTCAAATAGATCAGTTTCAACAAACGCCAATAAATTTTGAAAGAGCTCGTCAGGTTTTCCAATATATCTGAATGAATCTACATCTCTGCTGCTAACCTTGAACTTCTTAGAATCGTAACAAAAGCCGAGTCCGGC
>CAYHKI010000071.1:3221-5632 GCA_964357165.1 uncultured Gammaproteobacteria bacterium
TCTCATATCTGATATGCTAAATAGACTTTGGTTTTCTGGCAAATCCACATACCTTACACGCAAATCACCTGCATCTTTTATACTCGGAATTTTTGCCAAAATGTTCTGCGCTGTAGCGTCTTGTTGATAAGCAGCCAAACGAATTCTAGGCGCCAAAGAATAAGATGTGTATTTCTGTGAGGAAACATAACCTTCCTGAGGCATCAGATCGTCTATTCTGAAAAGCGAAGTTGCAAGCCTTTCTCTTCTTGCCATCTCAGTCTTAGACGTGAATAATCTCTCGAGTGCCATATTAAAAATGGAATATACAGGCAAACTCAAACCAAGTCAAATCGAAGACAAAAAAAATCACTTGGCAAACAAAAACACCGCGTATTTACCGCTAACCCCAGCGCAACCTTCCGTCCAGTCTTCAAGCATATTGGCTCTGTGTCCTGGCGACTTATCCCAACTCCACTCTACAAAATGGACTCCGGACAATGGTCCGGATGCAATATTTTCTCCGTAAGAAGATTTCCCAAGCCCGCTACCCTCAACCGCACTTTTAAACCCATCATGGCTAAAGTTCTTAGAGACCTCCGCTGCCCTGCCAGCTGCAACCTCACAAAGCTTTGAGTTGATATTAAGGTTACCAAGTCCATGTTCCACCCGATAACTGTTCTGTGCTGCGTTAAGCTCGCTAACCGTTGCCATCTTTTCAACTGTTACATTGCATATTGTGTATAACCCTTCCTGACCAGGGTTCGGAACTAAGGTCCAAGCATCTTTTTTACCTTGGCAAAGTTGGCTAGAAGTAGAACCGGAAAGCACTTTTTTTTCAACTGGTATCTTTTCGACACTTTTTGAAGCTATATTAGTAGGAAGTAGCGCGCTGGGTTTTGGCGATGGTAAAGACAAACTAAAAACTGCGGCTTCATGCACTAACGGTAAGTTTTTATAAAGTTCTGCTCGCCTTAAAATACTACCCAATGAAAAAGTTAAGACTAGCGCCAGTAATAATATTAGTTGAAAGTAGAAAGCACCTCGACCGAAAAAGTTTACAGATTTTAACACTTTGACATTATAACGCATAAATTTTGCCGTCTTGTATCACTCACCCAAAATTTGCTATAATTCTTACGTAACTTCTTTTTAGTTTTTCCTCAAAAACACACAAATAGCAGTATTTCGGTACAAAATGTCCATCTTTATGTAATATTAGCCAATAAAATTACATTTTAAGCAAAATACGAAGGTTTTATAACAAAACGCACCGATTTATTGTTTAAAAACTGATTTTAGTGGGACACCAAGCAGTAGTTAATCGCTTTCTGCACCTTCAACAGCTGCGACTTCTACACCTTTTTTAGCAACAACAATAAACTGTCTTTGTCCTTCGAGAACTGGTTGTGGATACAAACGATATGTATCTTTTTTCCCATATACCTTACTTTCAAAAACAACCGCATTTTGCTTGTTATCCGGATTATTACCGTCAACTACTTCTATTACAATTGGTAAGATATTAAGAAGCCTGATTTGGTGGTCAAAACCTCCGGCTTCCGAATCTCTCACCCTAAATGATTCATGTGGTGCTACCAAAACATCATGACGCACTAACCCGTGCGTAGTTTCGCGACTTTCTACTCTTCCCATAAATCTTTCAGCAATAATTTTTCACCTCCTTTACCCTGACAATTCAAATTGAATTGGAAGGGTTTCGGATACCAAAAAAACCGCTGCCCTATTATGTGCGGTATATTTTGTTATCCTAAATTTATTTTAAACAATAACGAAGCTAAAAAGGAACCCCTTAATTTATATCGGCTGCACGGCTAAAAGTAAGATAGGCCCACATCCAGTTATCAACGTCTTGGCTGTAACCTACCAAGTCTTCAGGGTCAACCTCACCGTCTCTAATTTTCCCTAAATAGTAATTATACCTTTTTCCAGCATAATCCCCGGCCCCTTCCAAGGTTAAATTCTGTACAAGATTTGCCTCTTTTTTTAAACCTGCTTGAACACATTTTAAAGACAGCATGTCAATATGCTGATCAAACCTTTCACCAACAGCACGAAACACATCCTCGTGTCTGTCCACAAAACTTTCCTCATTTAGAGCCAAAGTCACAAAAGAAATTCCGGTTGCAAATCCCTCATAGAGTGAGTCTTCTATGGTTTCATTAACATATTCAGCATCAAAAGGATGATAATTTTCGTCCACATCAACATCCAAAACCCCCGCGGCTTTATTCTGATTCTTAAGAACTGCAAGTTCCAAGTCGAATAAATCGAATTGCAGTTCGTCTGGTGTTGGTAAATCTTGTTCTCTATTCATATTAAACCAATAAAAAACCGCCAAGCGGTTTCGAAGTAGCATACTAACACATTTAGTGAGGCTAAAACAAGTTATTTAGGTGATACCCTGTGAC
>CAYHKI010000072.1:0-5521 GCA_964357165.1 uncultured Gammaproteobacteria bacterium
TCGAATAAACTTGCATACCACGGGCCAAGCCATGGAGTTCATCGTTGATTTGCAGTGCCAATTCTCGAGTTGGAGCAATGATTACGGCTTTTTGGGTTTTATCCTTGTAAAGTTTGTCTAAAATTGGAATTAAAAATGCTGCTGTTTTGCCTGTTCCTGTTGCTGCCAGGCCTATTAAATCTTGACCTTTTAGGATTGGCTCTATTGCCTGATCCTGGATTTGTGTAGGCTGAGAATAGCCTAGATTTTTAATGTTTTGCTTTAAAATATCGCTGATTGCAAAGCCGGAAAAACTGTTTTGGGGAATAAACTGCGAATAAGGTGTAACTTCTGAGGCTTTTTTAATGAATTTAGTTATATCGTCACCGAGCCTATTTTGCGGCTTATAATTGCGATAGGAAGAATAACCACCTCTAGTGGATCTGCCGTATGGTCTATTGGCACTTCCTGCACTACGCGAGAAAGTGAATCTGTTAGGTCTTGTCGACATTATTAAAAAATTGAAAAGAAACTAAAATTGTGGCAAAAAAAAATTTAGACCAAATATCTTAGTGAGCTACTTTGAAGATATTTAATCTAACCTTTTGAGGATAGAACCTTTGAATAGCTCTTGTATTTACAAATCAACTAAAAGAAGTGTAGCATAGCTTGAAGAATAATGCAAACCTATAGGATGAATGGAGATTTAGTTTAGGTAATCTCGAAAAGTTTATTTTTGGATTTGGCGCCGGAGATTAGGTTTACTTGAGTCCTTTTTACTCTAAAATGATCGGCAAGAGCCCCTTCTATTGCTCTATTGGCTTTGCCCTCTAGCGGTGGGGCTTTTACGTAAACGTGCAAAGTTCCCAGTAAATCCTCTTCGATTCGTGGCCGTTTTGCGTTTGGGTGAGCAATGATTGCGATTTTCATTTTGAAAGTTGGTTGTCTTTAATTCTTGTTTGGATATGAAATGAATAAGCTGTTCTAGTATCGTTCTTTCCAGAATCCGTTGGACTTTCTATGTCCATAATTAGGGATTTGTTGGATGGATGGAGTAGTGAGATTTTATTACCTTTTTTTAACTGAAAAATGGTTTCTGCCGTTTTGTTCTCCTCTAAAAAGCCGGTACCCGAAATTAATTTACCTACGAGGTTATCCGTACCTTTTATGTTTGGAACGAAGCGTTTGTCCTCACGTTTATTTCTTAACATAGAGAATTTGCTTTGAGTTGTTGTTGTACTGGGTTCAGCTAGCGTGTATGACGTAACAACAATTGTTCCACCCTCATTTCTTTGGGCAGGTTCACCAAAAAGCGCTGTGGCCAGCAGTTTTCTAGCTTCATCAGTATTTGGAGCACGTTTCATCATGTTGACCATACTGGTTAGATAGTCATTATTATTACCAAAGAGATGAGGTACTAATTGTTCTAGTTCAGATATGGCGCCATTACCCTTAAAGAAATTGGTAAGTTGTTTTACGAGGAGCGAGTAACCAATGCTATCTAGTTGAGTTCTTGCAGTTCTTTTAAATAATTCTCTTTGAGATTTGTTTTCAACATTATCCGAAGATTCTTGTGGGTAGCTGAGTTCATCAGGAGAAGTAGGCATACGAGGATTATATTACAAATTCCGACGCTTAACACACGTTTCATTGTATAAGTTGACTAAATTTATACAGGTTTGGGAACAGAAAAATTTTAGAATATTGAAAATAAAATAAAAGTATGTTACTATAGGCTGATGAATGAGCGTGATGATGGTGAACCTCAATTACCGATTGTTTTGCCGGACGGTCAGGAATTTGTGGCTGGAAATAAATATGAGCAAAGTTTGGCTGACCGACTTGCGTTAACCGTGGAAGAAAACCCCGTTGATTTTATAGATCTTGGAGATAATATTTTTGGTTCGCATTTCAACAGCGAAACTCTCAGAGGAACTTTAAATTCTTTGATAGGTAATTTGAATGAAAAACTTAAAGAGAAAAAATGGCAAATTGCAAATAATGGCTTAACGCTCGATGAACAGAAGCTTTGGCTAGAAAAAATCCCAGAAGAAATTAAAGTTAATAGAAAGGATATGGTAGTTGTTGACGAAGCCCAGAAAGCACTTGAGGTTTTTGCCCAAGATTTCTCCAACAATTTTATTGAAAAACTATCTGTTATAGACAAGGCAAATATCCAGGAGGCCATGTTTAGGGATCCCAAAAAAGTAAAAGCGGAAATTGATGACGTTACAAAAACGGTTGCAAAAGTTAAAAATGGTGAATTCCAGGTACCTAAAAACAGTCAATTATTAGAAGGTACAACGGTCGATAAAATAGATTTAGTAAAAGATAGGCTTAAAGGACTCTTGGCAATGTCTTTAGTTGATCCAAAAAATAAAACAATCAGGTCAAAATTTGGTTGGGGCAGGGAACTTAACGAAATGATGCTTTTTGCTGGGGGCGGAGACGCAGGGCGAGAAGTTGTATGCGAGGCAATTTTTAATCTTAACAATGTAGAGCAAGCGCTGGTTCTTTCGCAAATGTCTATGACTAAGCGTTATGAAATACTAATGGTTGGTCTTGATGAAGTTAACGAAAGGGAAATGGCCGGTTTTATTAGTAATGCCACTTTCAAATTTGATAAGAGTGCGGACACTGAAGAGTTAGAGCAAATAGTGTCTAGTATAATGGCTCGTGACAACTTGTACGGTTTTGAGCCGGGCAAAGTAATTGACGCTTTGGAGGAACATTATCCAAATACAACAGATGCAATATATAGACGAATGATAAATGCAGCCCGGCAAGCAGATTTTGTCCATGACTTGATGGGATTTTTTAGCTCAAATGAATTGACTGCCAGGTGGGCTACTAAACTGGAAGAAGGTTTTGGTGAAGACCCAGGTTATATTAGATTTGACAGGAGGATTTAGGAATGGAGCGACAAGAATTAGTAGAAGTTACTTCTTTGGAATCACCGATATTTTCCAACGAGCAAAAAAATGCACTCGTCAGGCAAACCACTTTATATCTTCAGAGTAAGCGTATCCACATAGACAAGGTTTCTTTTGATCGTGGGGCGGAAGTTGTTGTTGACACCCTAAAGCGAGGTTTAAGTTTGGCAGGTGTAGATTTGGCACACGCCGGACGAAATATCACCAAGTATATAAAGTCCGGAATTGCCGAGCGGGATGAAATCAGATTAGGCGCAGGTGAGGTGGTAAAAAGAACCTATGAAATAGGCGGTTCTGATTATGTTGGTGAACTAGCGCTTCCTCAAAAATTGGTTGAGTTGGCAACGGAAGAAGCGGACAGTTTTAACTTAAAGGGGGATGTAGGTGTTTCGGAAAGATTACACAGACTTTCCGTGGTGAGGCAGCGAAGTCTTGGTGAAATAAGCGATAAGGTGATTGGTTATTTACCGGAGGTTTTAGTTGCCAATGCAAAAGATAAAATAAAAACAAACGACGAAAAATCGCGTTTGGTAAAAAACGCAATTGTAAGTACAGTATTTTCCAAAAAAATGAATCCAATAATTTCTATAGACGAACTATGGAACAATTTTTTAAGTTACCAGCGAAATGTTGGAAATTATTTTAGTGAGCAGAATCTTGGAGACATAACCAAAAAATTAAATTTAGGCAAAGATCAAAGTGAATATTTGAAAGATTTGTTTAATCAGACAAGGGGAAATTTTGAATCTAAAAAAGCTGAAACGTTTGCTGCAGGCGATAAAGACAAATTCTACATGAAATTTTCCGGAGAATTATTACTACTTCATCCGGCCTTGGAAGAGGAGCAAATAATTTTAGATTACGACAAGCAAGACAGATTTACACCGAGTGTTTGGGACAGTGGGGTTTGTCAAGAAATAAACGGTTTTAAAGTTCCATCTAAGGGAATTTTGATAGCTGCTTTAAGACAAGCGGAGGCAGCAAGATCTGTTGCGAGAGCTAGTAGGTTAAAAGGAGCTGTTAGGTCATGGGGTGTTTTTGAACTTGATAAAACAAAATTTCCAAAAAAATTTTGGGAGGTTCAAATGCAAATTGATAACGATAATAAATTAATAAAATCGTTAAGAGCGATGGGAGGAGAAAAAAAAGATCCAAGGGATGACATAGAGGATATTTTAACCAAGAAAAGAAAAGAATTTGGACAGGCGTCTTTTATCTATAAGGTGACGCAAAGGCAAGTTAATTTATCAAGAGAAAGGTTAGCGGAGGCAGAAAATCTTTTGTCGCTAGCAAAAGAAGGTGGGGAACAAAGATTTCAACTACCCAGAGAATATCATTTACTACTGCTGTCTAGAAAAATTTTGGCCTATTCAACATCTCTGACTAATTTATCTAGAAATATTGACAAGAATGGAAAAGTATTAAGGAATCAGCTAGGGGGGTACGACCAAGAGCGTTTTATTCAAGAAGGGATAACCACGATAGCATCGCAAGTTTATAACTCGGAATATTTTTTGAAATATGCTGCGGCATTTGAAAAGATGTATGAGATAGTGTTGAAGTCCGGTGACAGGCACATATTTAATAAAGTTCCTGTCGAAAACAAAAAAGTATTTAGTGATTTTTTGGTTCGTTACATAAAGCTTTTGAAAAATCAGAGTTTTAGAAAACATTTTGGTTTTGCCAAAGTGACTGACTGGGACAGAAATATGTTCACAACTTTGGCGACAAGAAAACCTGAGGATAAAAAGGTTTTGAATATGGTTTCAATAATTATTTTGAGAACACTTAGACCTAATATAAGATTGATGGAGAAACAGTATAAGGCAATTGAAGTAGTTCAAGAAAAACGCGAAGAAGTTAAAAAGAATAAAGAATTAATTTCTGCTGGACGCGAGATTTTTTATGGAGAGGACGCTTATCGAAGCGTTGAATGGGGGGAAAATTTTCACCGTGAGGCGGAAATTTCTGAACTTGGAATTGATTTAAGTGAGAACTTGGCAGGTGAGGCACTGGATTTTACGAAATTACATGTGCAGCGCTTTTCTAGATATTTGCCGCCAATCATAGACAAGGAGGGATTCAGGCAAGGGATTATAAAGTCGCTTCCAGATTTAATGGAAAATATAGCAATCAGGCAACAGTGGATACAGGAAGTAGTAAGAAACAACCCGGAAAATTATCAGAAAAGTAAGGCCTATATCTGGAGGGTTGCAGACTTAAATGTTTCCAAGGATGCGCTAAAGCAAGCCCACTATTTTTTAGAGCAATTAGATTCGAAATACATGCGTTTTGATATTGCCACCGGCATGAAGACAAAAAGGTATCTAGATCTAATTTCGAAAAAGATTATTCTTTTAAATAGATTAAAAAGTTTACCTAAACTGAGGGAAGACTTTGAAAGGATAGGTAGGGAAGTTGAAAAGTTGGAGATTGAGATGAAATTGCTTGAGGCAATAGAAAGAAAAGCAGAAACTTTGAAAAAATTAAAAGATCTTAAGGAAAATAAACCAGCGATGAAACATGTAGGGAGAATGAAGGATTTGGGGTTGGCTGTTGAGGCTTGACAGGCGACTATTTTGGTTTTAAAAATTGGGATAGTTGGAGTC
>CAYHKI010000073.1:0-5437 GCA_964357165.1 uncultured Gammaproteobacteria bacterium
AAAACACAATCCACGCGCTGGAACGTTGCAACGCAGCTTAATTCCAGTCCGTTAGGCCGCCATAAGGAACAAAAACAATGTTAATAAATAAGAATATTTTAGCATTCCTTGTAATTTCATTCCTTCTTTACAGTAGAATAGTTGCTCAATCCAAGTTGGAATAACAGAACCTCTGGAATTTATAACATAGCCAAATCTAACGACAGAAAACTTTGTTCTTGCATTACCCAAATAACTTTGAGCCCCGACAAGCATTCTTTCCGCAAGGAGCTTCGTGACACCCATTATTGTATTAGGATAGACCGCTTTATCTGTTGACACGGCAATGACCTTATCAACATTTTGTTTTAGAGCAGAGTCAATTATGTTTTGAGTGCCGTTCACGTTTGTTTTAATAGCTTCAAAAGGATTATATTCACAATAAGGAACGTGTTTTAAAGCAGCAGCATGGAAAACTATATCAGCTTGAAAAAAAGCTTTATCAAGTCTTTCCTTGTCTCTGATATCGCCTATTAAATATCTGATATCTGTTTTACCACGAATTTCATCAAGTTCTTGCTGTAAAAAGTAATGTTTTGACTCGTCTCTTGAAAATACTCTGATTTGTTTTGGCTTATAAGGAAGTAATTTTCTAACGATTTGGCTTCCAATAGATCCTGTACCGCCAGTAACAAGAATTATTTTTCCACCAAAGACCCGGCTTAGACTATTAGAGCTAGATTTTTTTGATTTCATCACAGACGTATTTTATATCTTTTGAACTCAAACCCACAAATATTGGCAGAGCCAATGTCTCCGATGAAACCTTTTCGCTAACAGGGAAATCGCCGTTTTTATAACCAAATGTTTTCTTCATAAAAGGCTGAAGATGAATTGAAGGTAGGTAATTTCTTGTCTGTATACCTTTTTCTGTCAATATTTTTATCAATAAATCTCTTTTAGCACTGGCTACCCTGATGATATAAACAAACCAGGTATGAGTTCGATTTTGACCAATCTCCGGAGTTGTTATCCAGTCAACACCTGCAAGTTCCTGGTTATATGTTTTAGCAACTCTAATTCGCTCAGCAATCATAAATGGGAGTTTTTTAAGTTGTGAAACTCCCAGAGCCGCCCGCATTTCATCCAAGCGATAGTTATATCCTAAGATTTCACTTTCCAACCATTTGTCACCACCTCTTCTACCTTGGTTCCTAAGACTTTTAAAGAGTTTTAAGTATTTTTCGGAACTGGTTACAAGCATTCCACCTTCACCAGTTGTCATTTGTTTGTTGGGATAAAAAGCAAAAACACCTATATCACCAAATGTTCCTGCCATTTTTCCTTTATACGTGGCGCCTAAACTTTCACAAGCGTCCTCGATGATTTTAAGGTTATGTTTTTTTGCAATCTTCATAATTTGATCCATCTGAGCAGTTTGTCCAAAAATGTGAACTACCAAAATAGCTCTTGTTCTCTTTGTAATTGCTGACTCAATTTTTATAGGATCCATATTAAAAGTCGTTTCTTCAATATCCACAAAAACCGGTTTTGCCCCCTCGTACAAAAGACAGTTAGAAGATGCAATAAAAGAAAATGGGGAAGTAATCACCTCGTCACCCTTCCCAATGCCAAGCGCTTTCACTGCCAAGTGAAGTCCGGCAGTTCCGCTTGAGACGGCACACGATCCCTGGATTCCTACATATATCGCAAAATTATTCTCAAATTTTTCAAGATATGGACCGCCGGAAATAACGTCGGATTTTAGAACTGAAGCAACTATCTTTCTATCTCGATCATCAATATATGGTTTAGCGATCGGAATTTTAAACTGTATCATGACTACTTTCCAACCCTACAAATGATTTTAGCTGGAACCCCAAACACTATTGAGTTTTCAGGGACATCTATTTTTACAAAACTGTAAGCACCAATAATACTATTTTTACCAATTGTTACCCCGGGCATTATAGTCGAATGACTTCCAACTTTTGCGTTTTTGCAAATAGTCACCCTTCCTTGTTTTTTGTCGATTGTAGAAACGGAATAAATGGAACAATGAGAACCTATTTGTACGTTCTCTTGGATCTCTACGCCAGCCCTTGCATTAATATAAGTAAATGCTCCGATATCAGTATTTTTACCAAGCTTTAGCCCTTTTTCTCCCTGACATATCCAATTCCATTTTGTCATACCATTCTCATCAAACTTCGGCATTTGCCAGCGATAAAATCTATTTTTTAGGTCACTCATAATTTTTTTTCCAGAATTTCAGCAATCTTTTCACCAGCAAAACCATTACCATAAACACTCTTTGATTTTTTGGCAACTATTCTAAACTCTACGGACACTGCTTTCGTCATAGCCTCTACAATTTCAATCTTATTGTAGCCGCAATCAATCACGTTTGCTGACCTTTCGCGGCCACTTTGTCTGTCCCCAACATTTACGACAGGTAAATGAAAATATGCAGACTCAATAATCCCAGCACTGGAATTTCCAACAAGAACATCAACTACAGAGAGAAATGTAACAAAATTTTCCCTAAGTAAATTTTTAAATAATTTTATTTTTTTATTTTTAGCAAAAACATCTATTTCTTCAATAAAAATATCACTTCCCGTATCCGAATTAGGGTAAATCCATATTATTTCGAAACTACTATCGGCCAACGAATTGCATACCGGTGTAATTTGTTCCCGAAAAGTTAAGCCCTTTGAAAGGGGAGTTGGGTGCATGAGAACAAGAACCCATTTCTTATGTTGGTCAAGATTAAATTCCCTAGCTATTTCATCCCTTGATTTAATTTTAATATTTTTTATCAAATCCACGCCAGGAGCACCAACTATATAAATATTTTTATCGCTTTGTATCATTTTAGAAATTCTCTTCGCACTTTTTTTGGTCGCTGCAAAATAAAATGTTGAAAATTGCGTGATTGCATTTCTATTTTTAGAATCCACAACGCTTTCCCCGGATAAATCTCCTCCATGAACGTGGCCAACTGGGATTCCCAGATGCGCTCCCACAATTGCTCCTGCGAGCATTTCGTCACGATCACCAAGAACTAATATTAAGTCTACTGTATTCCTTGAGCAAAAATTATATATTCCTTCTATTTCTTCCGAAAACCATGAAAGCATATCACCATTTTTAGAAATAGGTACAATCTTCGAAATTTTATAACCTCTCGATTTAATATCATCAACTGTGTAACCGTATTGCTTAAGCGTATGCATTCCCGTAAGAAGGAGTAATGTTTCAAATTTGTTGCTTTTTTTTAGTGAAAAGATTATTGGCTCTAAAAGGCCAAAATCTGCACGTGAACCAGAAATGATCAAGACATTTTTTTTCAAGCTACATCCTCCATTTTGAATTGGGTACCTTTATTTAAATCATTAACAAGCCTTTTAGAAATTAACTTTTCAAAATCCATTGGCGAAACTTTCCCCATCGGTCTTCTTGTTGAAAGCATATCCAGTTTAATTTTGTCTCCTGCTATCAAATTACGAGATGCAACAATTGATTTTCTGGCAACTTGTAAAGTACTAACTTCAGAAGGCATCAATCTTTTGTTTCCATCACCCAACACTACCTGAATCTTGTCGCTCTCTAAAATTGTTTTAAATAAAGCAGGATTAATCTCCAATTCTCTGATTTCACTTACCATTTTTTTAAATTCCGCTGGGATGTTAGAAATCCTATGGTCTGGTCCCTTCATATTCCTATCAAGTGTAATATTTGTTTCTATGGATACAGCCCCTAGGCATATAGCAGCCTTCAGGATATCTTTATCACCAGTATTGTCCGAAAAACCCACAGACGAATTAGGAAATATTTCACCAAAAGTTGTAATTACACTCAAGTTTTGATCACACAATGGTGCTGGGTAGGCACTTATACAATGGTAAATTAACAGCTGACCAACAAAACCATTTTTTATTAAAAAATTTACTGATGTCTTTATTTCCTCTGAAGTACCTGCCCCTGTTGAAAGGAAAAGAGGTTTAACTCTCAATTTAGGATTATCGCACAATTTTTTAAAAAGCAATCCGTTATTTAAATCAGGTGATGCGACTTTAATAATAGGCAAATCCAGCCTCTCTATAATATCGACACTTACCAGATCATGGGGTGTGGCAAAAAATATTATTCCAACTTTTTGTGCATAATCTTTAAGCTCTAAAAATTCTTCCTCCGAAAGAGCCAGTTTTTTTAGCATTTTATATTGAGAACCTTTCCCAGTTGTCTCAATCTGGTAATCAGCTTTGGCAGCATCTGGTGAGACAATTTCTTCGGGAATGAAAATTTGAAACTTTACAGCGTCTGCTCCTGAAGTCTTTGCTGCGTCTATAAGCCGCTTAGCAGTATCTATACTTCCGTTATGGTTAACCCCTGCTTCGGCTACGATAAAGCAGGGTTGGCTTTCACCAATCAATTTGTTTTTAACTTTTATTAATCTTCTCATAAAAAATTTATCGTAATTATTTTGGTTTAACCTCAATTTTGTCGATGGTTAATAATTGCCCTTGCTATTGCCAAATCATCAAAGTCATCAATATCAATTGCTTCTTTTTTGTCAGTGATTATATAACCGGAAGCGTTCTCGGCAAACGGATATTTTTCTGAAGCCATTAAATGATCCTTTTTATACACATAAAGTACGCCATCTATCTCGTATACCTGATCCAGGTCTTGCGATCTAATTTTTGAAAAATTATTGGGCAAAATAAACTTAAGTTTTTCGTTGCTAACCTTAAGGAGCCAATTTGGCGAAAATTTCGCAAGCCTAACAGAAAAAATTACCTTATACTTATCCCAATTTGTCCAAAGTTTTCTAACACCATTATCTATGGTTGAAGTCTTTCTAAATGGACAAGTTGCCTGAAGTAAAACAACAGTGTCAAAATCAAGGCCATCGTCCTCAAGCGTTTTTACAGCATGTTGTAGCACCGATAATGTTGTCGAATTATCACCGGCTAAATCTATCGGTCTTTGAATTATTTTAGCCCCATATTTTTGCGAAATACTTGCGATATTCTTATCTTCCGTCGAGACGTAAACTAAACCATTTAGATATTTCGACTCGAGAGCGGTTTTAATTGAGTGAGCAATCAGCGGCATATCGCCCAGCTTGATTATATTTTTTCTCGGGATCCTTTTAGAGCCACCTCGAGCCGGAATAATGGCAACCGCTTTATGTTTCATAAGTTTGTTGTATTTTAATCTATACTTAATTAAGATAACAAACATTCATGACTTTAAAATTCATAAACCAAAAATATTTACAAAAGCATGCACTCTTGTTTTTTTTACTTTGGTCAATTTGGATTTCGGCAGAATTTTTGCTTGGCCCATTCTCACATGTCAGAATACATGACGCGGGCGACAGCCTGCTTCCTCAATTTATTGATTCAAAAATTCAAATTCAAAAAAATGGCATATCTTATTTTGCGGC
>CAYHKI010000074.1:0-5307 GCA_964357165.1 uncultured Gammaproteobacteria bacterium
GTCTGGCACAGGGAGATTTAGACAACTATCATCTTAAAATTGACGACTGCAAGGACAGGAAAGCCCTTTTTCTTTAAATTCGGCTTTCTTTTACAAGCCTCCAGTAATGGTAACCTAAAGCGGTAAGTTTACAAGATTTCGAATTCATTGCTGCGAAATACATATGCTCCTCGCCAACTGGTACTACTAGGTTGACGCCTTCAAATTTTTGCAGATCTTTAAAAATACCAACATGTTCGGGTGTTGCACCGCCTTTGTTGGTAAATTCATATGACGGATCTAAATCGTATTCCTGTTCTGGTGCAGGAAAATATTCAATAATTTTCCTTAGAACATTCAATGGAATGGGTGGATTGATGGTTCGGAGAGAAGTAAAACGAGTTACGTTTGTTTTGAATACCGGTCGTTGATCCCACGGCCCCAGTGCTTGGTCAATATATGCATATACGCTACCAGGGGTTACATGTCCTCGGAGATCGGCCGCACCGCCTTGCAATGCATCAAGCAATAGATTTGTAAATATTCCATGTCCATTAACTTCGATAGCCGACTCGCTATCTCTACTCGCAGTCAGCACGACAACTCCCTCAATTATCTGAGCAGTTGCACCTCCCGTAACGGCTGGCGAGCCGAAAGCACCAGAATGGCAACAGTCCAAAATAATTATCTTGTCTTTTGCCTTTGATTTATTCGCGATCGTGAGAATCTCATCCATAGAAACCCCCTCATCATTTGGTTTATAGTCCGGAGTTACTATATATCCACCGACCTCATTCAGATTTCCGTGACCAGAAAAGTACAGTAGGGCAATATCGTTATCACCCGAAAATAAATCTATGATCAATGTTTTCAGTTCCGATTTTGTCGCAACATCTGTTTTTAGCTTTACTTCAAAATTTGGAGAACCATCCCCATTTTTTTCCATAATAGTAGAAAATGCCGATGCGTCATTAACACATCCATGAAGTGGTACCGAGGGATAATTATCTATACCAACTACTAATGCTTTTCTCATTCTACTTGTTTTTCCCTTCTTTCATCATTTGATCAATTGCGGAAGCGATTGCGTCCCATCCCCAATTTATAGTCCTATTTCTTTGAAGTCCATCAGGCAAATTGCTGCTAGAATTTGCGCCACCAACATAGACTCCGAATACTGGAATGTCATTCTTTTTTGCAAATGCAATTTCCTTATCTACTCCAGAAGCTGATGCCATAAATTTGCCAACAAGAACAATAACCATATTACTTCTGTTTATTTTATCTTCAATCAATTGTTCCCACTGACTTTGAGGTAGGGATGATTTCGAAGACCAATCCTCAATATTAAACGGTGTTTTTGAAAGTTTTGATTGTCCAGCAAAAAGAACTTTCTCATCAATGTCATGATCGTAGTCGAAACTAATAAATGCTCTTGGATTTGTCATTTAATATTCACCTCCTTTACCGCCGTCTGCTGTTATTTTTCCAGTAAAATCATTTATCTTAGCTTGGATATGCACCTTTCCCCCTTTTCCACCAATATCTCCGTTGCCTCCATTCGTCGTTATTTCACCTGTTCCTTGTAAGTGCTCTGTTATCAAAAATACTTGCCCGCCATCACCACCTTGCTTCCTTGCATTTGTTTTACCAATGCGTAAGTTCAAATGTGGTTCGATTTTTACATTGTTAAAATCTGCCATTTTACCTATCACCTCCTTATCAATGCATGGGGTTGACTTATTAGGTAATATACCTTATAAATTAAGGTAGCATAAAAAGAAATCAAGCGCAAGGGTTAAATATGCTTCCACCAAAACAAAAAGCGGTTTTCGATTTTATTAGTTCCTATCAACAAAAACACGGTAGCAGTCCCACCCTTGATGAAATTTCACAGGAGTTTCGTAAAGCCATACCCACAATCCACCAGCACGTTAAAGCCTTAAGAAAAAAGGGTTATCTTAAACCACCTAATATTAACTTAAGAAGCGTAGGCACTTTCGAGCCCCGAGAAGAAGTGACTGAAATTCCTCTAATGGGGCTAATTTCCGCGGGTGAAGGAATTGAACCAGTAGAAAATCCGGAACCAATTAAGGTTTTGAAAAACAATCTTAGTGGCGAGGGACGCCATTATGCTTTAAAGGTTGTGGGAGACAGTATGATTGAGGATCATATCAAAAATGGGGATATCGTGATTGTTCGTTTTCAGAATGTTGCACGGGACGGAGACACTGTAATCGCAATAATCGATCAGGGAAACGAGAAGGCAACTATAAAGAAATTTTATAATTTAGGGGATAAAATTGAACTCAGGGCAGCAAATTCGAAATTAAAGAGTTGGCCAAAACAGTTCGAATTTGGAGATATTGAAATAAGAGGAAAGTTTGTCGGTCTAATAAGAAAAGGGTAATTTTAGGAGGATATAAGGTTACATGAAACTATATCACGGTACTGATAATGCTAATGCAAAAATAAAACCTGTAAAAGAAGGTTTAGGCTATCATCCAGGCGCGGGCCCAGTTGAGTTTTTAGGCCCGTCTTTTAGTGATAGTGAAAAGGTAGCACGTTCTTACGGCAAAAACATAATTGAATTGGAGCTTACTCCAAATAAGCCTAAAAAGTTCAGAAGCTTAAAATCTCTTAGGAATAACATAATTAAGACTTTTGGGCTGCCGACATCAGGCCGGAATTTAGGAGAATATTATCGTGACATAGCAGATAGCTACAGAGCGAAATTATTAGCCGAGGGGTATGATGCAGTCACATTTCCGGAAGGTATTAAAAGATCAACGGATAAACAGATATCGACAACCGTAATACCTTTGTCGGATAATTTTTATAAGTAAAAATTGGGTAGTTCATTGCAGGGTGCTTAAGAAACATTAAGTATTCTGTTTTAGATTAAAATCATAAGATTGCTGGGATTTCAGGCTTGATTGATTGTTGTGTCAAATATAATTGCTCTTAGTAAAAAAATCTTTGCACATTGGTTTAGGTATTTCTATTATAATGGAAACATATGGAAATTGAAAAAATAGAAGGCAGTAAAGAATCAGTGGATGAATTAATAATAAGGATTTGTTCTCAGCTTAAAGGTGTTGGGAAGGCAACAGCTGGCGCAGTTGCAAGCGATTTTGAAGGTAATCTTCAAGAATTTTTAAATTCCGATGCTACACGATTGAGCCAAATAAAAAAATCTAACGGACAAGAACTCCTAACCGAAGAACAAATAATCAACTTAATTACTGAAAAAGCTTTACTTCCAAAAGATTTAACAATCCAGGAAACGTGGGTTTTTCATTTGGGTAGAGAGTTTTTAAAGTCTCAAATAAAAATGGTGTTGTCGCTTAGCGTTCAAGATTTTGATATTAATCCATTGCTTGCAAAAGCCTTAAGCTTGGACACACCACGGAAGGTAATATCATTCAATGTTTATCAAACTATTACTCGTTCAGTTGTCACTTCTTGGGGAGTTGTAGTCGAAGAAATAGCTAAGTTTGTTGGCTGTAAAGATAACGATTTTATTATTGAAGGTAAGACGGGAACTAATTTTGACTTGGTCAAGGGAATTGACGGTGTTGATTACTACATTCAAATTAAGAGTGGCCCTAACACTATGAATGTTGGCATGGTTACAAGTCTCAACGAAGCGATTGAAAAATTGGAGGCAGGAAAACCAAACTCTCAAGGAATCTTAGGAATGACTTACGGAACGAGAGACAGAATTTCCAACCAAATATTAGGAAACTTGAAAAACTCAGATAAAAAAATGAAGATTGGTAGAGAACTGTGGGATTTTATTAGTGAAAAAGAAGATTTTCATAAAAGATTATTTGAACTATTGGATATTTCTTCAAAAGGTTTGTTAGAAAAAAGTTTTATTGAACTCATTGAATCAAAGATCACTGAATTTGAAACCTACTGGAACGAAAACTACAAAGACATGAGCATTGATGAGGTTTTGGAAAAGTATATATGAGTAATAAAAAATCTGCTCCTAAAAAAAAGGTAATTTCACTATTCACAGGTGCAATGGGTCTAGATATTGGCCTAGAACAAGCTGGTTTTGAGGTGGTTGCTTGTGTTGAAAACGAAGCAAAATGTGTGGAAACAATAAAACTCAATCGCCCAGAAATTGCTCTTTATCCTGAAGATATAAATCTTGTTGATCCGGAAAAGATCTTATCAGATATAGGATTAAAGCCAGGAGAAGTTGATTTGGTCGTTGGTGGCCCGCCATGTCAACCTTTTAGTACCGCTGGAAAAAGACGCAGCCTTGATGATTTTAGAGGAAATGTCATTATCCGCTTTTTAGATTATGTAAAAACAATTAAACCTTCTTACTTTATCTTAGAAAATGTTAGAGGTATTTATTCCGCAAAACTATCTAATACACCACCAGAATATTCTGAATACTCAAACATAGAAGACAAACCGGGAAGTGTAGTTTACTTTCTTTATAAAGAATTTGAGAAGTTAGGTTATACAGTAACTTTTAATCTTTACGATAGTTCATTCTATTCTGTCCCCCAAAAGAGAGAACGATTTATTATGTTTGGAACATTATTAAAAAAACCCGTTGCGATTCCAACTCCAACTTCAAAAGAAAATCCTCTTACTCTCAGGGATGCAATTAGTAATATCAAGGGAATACAGCATGACTATATTAAGCTGCGAGACAATCTGACTCAGTATTTAAAATTACTCAAAGGTGGTCAAAACTGGAGAGACTTACCGATCGATATTCAACCTGAAGCAATGGGAAAGTCTTACAAACTACAAGGTGGTAAGACTGGTTTTTATAGAAGACTATCTTGGGATAAACCTTCTCCAACCCTTGTTACCCATCCCTCAATGCCAGCAACAATGATTGTTCACCCAGATGAGTTGAGACCACTTAGTATTCAAGAATACGCTCTACTGCAACAATTCCCAGAAGGCTGGAAATTTGCCGGGAAGCCAATAAGTATCTATAAACAAATTGGCAATGCGGTTCCAACTGGACTAGGAAAAATGGCTGGACAAGCAATCATCAATCACATGGAAGGGACTCAAAACGAAAGTTATTTAGAGGGTACTTCGAGATACAATAACACTTCAAGTTTTGATTTTATACCTGATTTCGAAAAGTCTAATTTGAGAAATAAAAATGATCAAGAGCAATTACCTATTTTTGAAGTCAGTACTGTTTGATTCTCCTAAAAACCTAAAATTGACATAAGAACTTTGGTTTTGGACTGTCACAGCAAAAAATTCGTTTAAATAAATCCCCTAGTAAGTTCGTAAACGAAATTCACCACCTAAGGTAAAATAAGTACTTTAAGAAAG
>CAYHKI010000075.1:0-5285 GCA_964357165.1 uncultured Gammaproteobacteria bacterium
GATTTTAAAGCCGATCGTCTAACTCATCAAGTGGCAATAAATTTTTCTTAGACCTAAAGAGGTATTAAACAGATCAAAAGAAGTTGGTGAAGAGTTCACGGTTCATGGTTCGTAGTTGATAGTTCGTAGTAAGATAAAGTTATGATTAATTTCGAGAAATTGGAGATTTACCAGGAAGCAATTAATTTAGCTCTGGATATCTACAAACTCACGACTAAATTCCCCAGAGAGGAAAAGTTTGGAATAATCGATCAAATAAGACGTGCCTCTGTGTCTATTTCGCTCAACATCGCAGAAGGCACATCACGCACTAAAAAAGATTTCTGTAGATTTTTAGATATGGCAAGAGGCTCGTGCCACGAACTTATCCCGCTTCTAAAAATTTCGCTTGAACTTGGATATATTAACAAAACTGAGTATGAAAATCTTTATGCAGACATAGAACTTTTATTAAAAAGAATCAACGCCCTCCGAAGATCACTAAGCCATTAACTGTCAACTATTTACTATCAACCACGAACCATCAACCATGAACCACTAACTATGAACCATCAACTATCAACCCCGTAAACCTTCGGTTTACGGCGCTACTTCCTTCCAGCCAATCGCAGGACTGGCCAGAAGATCGTTTAGAATTATCAAGTATTTGGGATCGAATTTAAAAATATCCGAAGGGTACGTCACATTTACATTAACATTAGGCCAATATCTTAGCAAGTTAATCTTCGCTCCCTCTTCGCAATCTACATATAAACCACCGTTTATAGTCAATGCACTAGTATTATTCCCGGATAACCAACTATCTTGTCCAAATTCGGCATCCGTGTCAGCAAATCCCTTTCTGGCAATATAAACTCCATCTAAGCCTGTGATATAACCGTCAACAATCTTGTTTCTGTTCACCACAATATTACCCTTGACAATAAAAACCACAGAATTGCCACCACTTGCCTTTATATTTCCATCTATCCGTAAATTACCATCTATAAAAAACACAGAGTTACCCGTAAAAGTGATATCAGGGGGGTTTACGAGTACATCGGTAAGCGTTGCATCTCCCGAACAATATTTAAACCCGTTATAAGTCCCGCCGGCAATATTTGTGTTAGAGGTCGTTGTACACAAATCACTACCTGCAGCAATTGCTTTATTCCTAAACTTTGAGGCAAAGTAGTTGTAAACCCCACCAGCAGGAACCAGCGGCTTGTTGTAACTGGCGTTCTTAAACGCCGGTCCAGAAGGACAAAACTTGACAATCGGAGTAGATGTATAACCCGAACCTGCGCTGTCTTTTGTTACCGTCCAAACCACATTACCAAGCATGTTAGCTGTTGCAGTTGCCCCAGTTCCTCCACCCCCTTCTACGACAACGTTCATGCTGCTGCCTAAATATCCGCCGCCTCTAGATACCACAGTGTAACTTTCAACCCCACCGGAAACAACATTGGCCGTAAAGTTTGCACCAGACCCGTTAGACTTACCCTTAATATTTGTGCCTAAGCTACCTCCTGTAATGCCATAATCAGATTGGTAATATCCCTTGCATGATCCGTCCAACCCTGCAGCAATAGTACCTTTTGCACCTAAATCCCCGCCAGTTGTTTGGAAAAAACTCGATGCGCTTACTTTGTATGTAAATCTTGGCCCACCGCTTAAACTGGAATTATTATTTGACCAGTTATATTCAGTAAGGCCGGTACCGACCACACAATCGGGCATTACATAGGCAGCACCCGTAAAAGTATTTGCCACACTTCCCACATTAAATCTAACCGTTACCGTAGTTGACCCTCCAAGCGGAATCGCCGGAACGGGGTAACCTTGAGTATCCCACAAAAACAAGCCTCTTCCATCTTTGGGTGGATTATAGGGACTGGCAGCGGGACTTCCCGTACACTTTGGCATACCGACTGAATTGTAATAAAAGTAAAGATTAGTTGCATTTGATGAGACTTGCGAACTTTTTATGTTTTCAATTTTAAAATCCACATTGACATCATCCCCGGTCGAGAATATATTTGCAAACTGAGACGTTCCAAGCTTTCTGGAACTTCCCGCAACCATGCTAACCTTCAAATCGTAACCCTGCGTACAAATAGGTATCCTAAAAGGTAATCCGGCAGGATAAATTGTCGCAGCAGTAGTACCATCCGGATAAATGTATATGCCCTGACCTTGAATATCATTTGTTTTTACCCGCCAGTAGTATGTCGTCTCCTCAATAGGCACAAGCTCACTTCCCGGCGGAGCCCCAGGATTTGCATTAGCATAATTCAAAGGAGTACCCGCACTCCATGTAAATCTAGTTGAACTTCCAGTTGCTGTTAGCAAGGACTTCTGACCCCACATATTTGAAGGATTTGTACTGCCAGGACCCGTAAATGGCTCCTTAGAAACCTCAACCTGATAAGTAACTCCAGAGATCGAGTTGAACATGAAGTCAATTGATGGCAAGTTACTGGTACTACAACCTACAATCGTACTTGGTGCGGTCGCCACAGCCTGCAAATTACTCGGCGCCCCTGGTATACTTCCACAACCTGCACCGCTAACCGAAACTGTGTTTGAATAATTAGGCCCTCCAGAGTGATCAGCCAACCTCCATGTATGTGTACCCCCAGTTGCAGCGCCTTGATACCACATCCGTGGCGTACTCCCAAAACCAAATACATTTACCCCATCTTTTAAAACTTGAGTGGACTGCTGTCCACCTGTCCAATACAAAAAGTCATATGCGTTTGCACCATCACAATAACTATATGCATACAAAACCCTAATTGAGCCATACAGGTTATACATACATTGAAAAATGGCTGTAAATTGTGAAGTTTGAGAAAGATACGAAACGTTATTACTCATCAGAGTATTAATTCGCCAATAATACCTTGTGCCATCTACAAAATTAATGAGTGGTGTTGGTTGATAGTAGCCACCTGAAACAATCGTAGTGATTGTAGAACCGTCTGGTGGCAATGCGGGGTTAGTTGAATATTCAAGCTTTTCCGTTTGTATTGAACCAAGTGGTGTAGCTCGAGTCCATCTAAAAACCACGCTATCTGGCAACGCATTATACCCTGAATAATCAGTAGTATCCACGCAAAAAGTTAAGCTATTCCCTGAAGATGGAGTGATGGCAGGGCAAGAACTGGGCGTTGTAAAGTTGGCAGTGTTGGAATAATTTATTGTGCCTGTACCACTTTGCGTTGCCTTCACCCGCCACCAGTATTGAGTACCTGCCGTAAACCCGCTGCCAACACTAAAATATGTATTTGTATCAGGACTTGGAGTATAAGGGGTTCCCGGCCACGGCCCAGACGCACTCGTAGTTGTTTGTAACTCATAAGCATAACTTCCCGGCGTAGCCGCGTTCCAGGAAAAATCTACTCTATACGCCAGCGGTGAAGAAGTAACACAATTAACATTGGTAACAAGGTTTGAAGGCGGAGTAAAGGATCCAGGGCAGGTAAATTGCCCGTCGGTATAAACAGAATTATTGTCGGGTGTATTGGTGTAAGCCTTTACCCGCAATGTCCAAGTACCATTGGCAAGCACCTTTAAAGCGTTTGGCAAAGTACCGTTTGGCAAACTATAACTATTTGTGCCGGAAACGTAACTAACCTGCAGTGGGCTACTATCGCTATCCGGATTCCCCCCAAGCGATTTATAGACCTTAAAGTAGGCTATATTGGCACCACCGGAACCCGGATTCACCGTCCAGTTTATTTGCCCGTCACCACTTGTACAGTTCGTTGAATTTATTGTTATTGTGGCATTTGGGGTTGTGCAGTGCACGTCCTGGTCGGTAAATGTGTAAACTCCACCAGTACCGGAAGTCGAAGCAGACCCCAGGTTGCAGGACGTGAACCAGGTTATACTTGGAAAATCCCCTGAGGTGAGAGTTAGCGGATCCTGCGCCGGCAGATAAACCCTGGCACCCGACCCAACTGTTACCGGAGAAATAGTGCCTGCTGATCCACCGCTTTCATTTTTGACACTGATATTTACCGTAACCGTCGTACTGCCCGCCCGGTTGTCCAGCCATCCTTCGACTGTCGCATTAGCAACAGCAAAAGAATCGGTTGCAAAAACACTCTTTAGGGCAAACATCAGAAAAAACAAAGAAAATATTAACGTTATCCGCCAAATACTGTTGATCGTTAATAATTTATTCATGTTACACAACACTCCTTGTCATTCCCAACTTGTTTGGGAATCTGTACAATTAATTTCTGGATTCCCGCTTTCGCGGGAATGACAGTAGTGCGTAAGATAAGTAATTTATTTAAACTGTGCATTTTTACTCCAAAAGTATCTGTGCAGGGATCTTAACCCCCAAAGATTCTACAAACGGTTTTAATTTCAGGTAAATATTTTTTATGCCTTCGTCGTTTGTCCTTTCGTATTCGGAAAAAAGAGATGACAACACACTCATGTAAAAATTGGCTTGATTTTTCTTATCTTTTACAATTGCTGCCGTGTCAAAGTTGCGAATCATTGCACTTCGCACTTCGGCATTGATTGCCTTATTGCCTTCCAGGTCTTTTTTAATCGCTTCTACCTCCGGCGGATATTTGGCATCATTCGCGCCTGGACAAAGTTTGTCAATACAGGCAAACTCGTAAAGGATTTTACCTGCTTCAACTTTTTTAGGATAGTACTTTTTCATGTAATCCCTATACTTTTCCAACTGAACACGAAAGTCGTAAGCAGCAGTCGAGGCATAAAAACCGTTCAAAAACACAAAATCTTCCTCTAACAATTTATATCTTACGTCTGCATCTTTCTCTATAGCAGCTTTTTGAAAGTTTTCCAAAAACTTTTCCTTTAAAAACTCACTGGGGAACTTGACATCATTAACGTTTAGGGGATATTCAAAAGGTTTGACTTCTGCCTGCGCCGGCGCCTTTTTCTTCAGTAAATCCGGGAAATATGTTTTAGAAATTGTGTAAATACCTCCAAGCACCACTACCAAAATCAACAAGCCAACGATTGGTTTCATAGGCAATTTTAGGTGATGTTTTATAGCTGGAGGTTTAAATTTATCCAAAGTCCCGCGACTATATGTGGACTTATCTAAAAGTTCAAAATCTCTCGCTTTTTGCTCGGGCAGTTTAGGCATATTATTTAGTTAATAGTTCATAGTTCATAGTTCATAGTTCATTGTTGATGGCTATAGACACAAAACCAATCATAATTTTATCTTACCACAAACCATCAACTACCAACTACCTCCCGTATTCTACTAACGAACGCAACCCTTAGGATTGATTGAGGTACTCAGAAAA
>CAYHKI010000076.1:0-4976 GCA_964357165.1 uncultured Gammaproteobacteria bacterium
ATTTCCTAGCTTCCTTAATCGTCTTCGAAGTCGTCACCAAATTCTTTGTGTCTTGGGTTTTTGTGTCTTTGGGTCTTACTCAGTGGATTTATTCCGCTATGCCGATTTCATTTCTTTTGACCTTTCTTCTCACCTGGTACTTGGCCAAAAAGACCGCTGGCAAAGTAGTAGAAAGTCATGACCCCAAACTAAATTATTTCCCGGTCAAATTTTTTACGACAGGTATGTTGGTCAAACTTTCTTACATTGCCAGTTTGGGTTTGGACATAGTCTTTGCCAAGATTTTTCTGTCACCAGCCGATGCCGGCCGTTTTGCCATTATCTCCACCGTTGGCAAGATGATTTATTATCTGGGCAGCCAAGTTACCCAATTTATTGTTCCGGCAGTGTCTTTGGCGGAAGGCGAAGGCGGAACCGAATCCAAAAAGACTTTTTATCATTTACTTGCCACTAGTTTCGTAGTTAGCAGTATTGGTTGGTTAGCATTTGGGTTATTTGGTTACATTACTGCTCCTATTCTTTTGGGATCCAAAGCGCTGGAAGTCGCCCAGCATCTTCCTTGGTACGGTCTGGCTATGGTAGCTTTTATTTTGGGCAACAGTATCATCAATTATCATCACTTGCGTCGCCAGTACATTTTCCCCATTGCCAGTATGTTTTTGGCGGTCATTGAAGTAGTCGGTTTTTATCTGTTTCATCAAAATCTTGATACCTTTATCCACGTCATTACCGCCTCCAGCTTGATCTATCTTTTTGCAATTCTAACACTGCATTTATTTTATAAACAATTTAATGAATTATATTTATTGATCGCTACTAGGGGTAATGGCAATTTTGTCCCCGCCGGCAAATTAAAAATCCTTATCTACAATTGGCGGGACACCAAACACGTTTGGGGAGGCGGAGCCGAAGTCTATATTCATGAGTTGGCCAAACGCTGGGTGGAAGATGGTCACAAAGTCACCGTTTTTTGCGGCAATGATGGTAAAAATTCCAATGAAGAGATAATCGACGGTGTTCGGGTCATTCGCCGGGGTGGATTTTTCACCGTCTACATTTGGGCATTTTTATATTACGTTTTCAAATTCCGCGGTCACTATGATGTGGTTATCGATTCCGAAAATGGTGTACCATACTTTACCCCGCTATATGTCAAAGAGCCCAAATTCCTATTGATTCATCATGTTCACCAAAACGTCTTTAGAGAACATCTCAAATTTCCTTTTGCCCAGTTTGCTATGTTTTTGGAAGCTAAATTAATGCCATTTGTTTACCGAGACCAAAAAATAATTACCGTTTCTAAATCGTCAAAGAAAGATATTGAATCACTGGGTTTGGGTAAAAAACATGATATCGAAATTGTCAGCCCTGGTATCGATTTGTCCCAATTCTCCCAAGGTGACAAAACGGCTCATCCATCCTTTTTATATCTAGGTCGTATCCGACCCTACAAAAATATCGATGTAGCCATCAAGGCTTTTGCCCAAGTAAATAATATTTATCCCAAAGCCGTTCTAAATATTGCCGGTTGGGGAGAGGGGATCAAAGAGCTGAAAAAATTGGTGTCCAATCTGCATTTATCCCATGTGGTCAAATTCCACGAAAGAGTTTCAGAAGCAGACAAGAAAAAGTTGTTAAGAACAAGTTGGGTCATGCTTCAGCCCAGTAGCTTTGAGGGTTGGGGAATTACGGTCATAGAAGCAGCAGCGAGCGGCACACCGACAATAGCCAGTAGTGTCGCCGGCCTGCGCGATTCGGTCATGGATCAGCACACTGGTATCTTGGTTCCAGCCAAAAACATCACTGCCTTCGCTGACGCCATGCTCAATCTGGTCAAATATCCTAGTAAGCTTCGCAAACTTTCCCAAAACTCCGCAGCCTGGGCCAAAGAATTTGCCTGGAACAAACAATCTACCTCCTTCGCTCGTCTAATGCAAATAGCTTACATCCCCAAGCCGCAAGCAGAGTTACAGAATAAATTAGCTTATGAAAACATCTAAATTACAGTTTGTTAAATCACTTAAGGGCGATTCAGCATCAGGAATATCCGTATCGTTATATAAAGATGAAAATAACAACTATTATGTTGTAAAAACATGGCAGAATAAATATATAAATCTGGCATATTTAAACTTGTTAAACGAAATTAATAGTTTAAAAGATTTGAACAATTTAAAACTAAATGTTCCAAAGATAGTTGAAGTAAACCGTGGGATAAACAGATTGTCTTTAATTACCGCATATATTGACGGTCGTACTCTGGATAAAATTAAACCATATTCTACACAGCTAAAAATTTACAACCGACTAGTTAATGAATTACGCGATAACTCAGGCAGTTTTCCCAATCGTCATATAAGAACCAAAACAGTAGCATATTATTTGACTCTATTACCGATAATTTGGATCAAGGCGATTTTTCAAAATATTGGTCAGTTGGCACTATTACTAAAAATTCTACCCATCTATATTCATTGTTCCACAAGCAATATTGGTAATAATAATCTAGACATTGTTCATGGTGATTTAAATTTCAAAAATATTATTATAAAAAATAAAAAAACCTACATTATTGACTGCGAACAAACTTGTCTGACTTATCCAGAATTTGAAACTGTCTCTTCATTAATGGTTTATCATTCCCCAGCTAAATTTAAACAATCTTTAAAAGATCAAATATTAATTATGTCTCAATCGGGTACTATTCAAAGATACAGACTCGTTTTTGCATTGTTAAATTGCAGTCTCCACAATCTTACCTGGTACGCTCCTAGAAAATATGTTGAATGGTATTTTAAGTTGTTACATTTCGCCATCAAATTATATGAAAAACCATAATTTAACTATAGCCATTCCTGCTTACAATGAACAAAACAGTCTAACTCAGTTGTTGGCTGATATTAGACGACAGTCACTAAAAAACCTGAAAGAGATAATATTAATATCTGATGGAAGTATTGATAATACGAATAAAATTATTAGGGACTATAAATACTCCGGAGTTAAGATTAACAGAATTATTGATAAGCAAAGAAAAGGTAAAATATATCGGTTAAATCAAATATTTTCGCATGCTTCAACACCGTTCTTAATAGTTTTAGATGCAGATATAAAATTGGAAGAACAATCACTCCAACGGTTATTGGCTTCTGCGATAAAATCTGATGCGGTTTTGACAGTTTCTCATCAAATTCCAATCGAACCATCAACCTTTGTAGGACAGGTTATTTTTTCAGGATATCGACTCTGGGATGATATGCGTACATCAAACCTAAAGTATTTGGATCATGTAGAAAATTTTTATGGAGCTTCTAGTCTTTATGCAAAGCGTTTTTATAGTGCACTAAAGGTTCCTCTTGTATTTCAGGATGAGCGTAAATTTATATATTATTCAGCAAAACAGTTAGGAAAATTTGACTATGAGAAAACTTCCGTAATTTACTATCACCCAGTCTCAACTTTAAGAGATTTTTTCTTTTTAAAAAGCAGAGAAGAAAACATTAAAACCAATATTCTTCGATTGTTTGGAAATAATGCCAAAGGTAGTTTAAAAATTCCACTTAAATATAAGTTAAATATATTAGGCAAGCATTTTTTTACAGATCCTTTCCGAATATTAGCTTTCTTGATATTAAAATATTTAACAAAACATCTATCAACCGGTGACCCACTGATATCTAGAGGTATGTGGACGATTAGTGCCAGTACCAAAACGGGATTTTCATCAAAAAATTATGCTTAAAACGACTATAACTATCGGTATTCCTGCCCACAATGAGGCTAAAAATGTAGGCAACTTATTGTCGCAGCTGGTATTGCAAAAGTTACACAATATAGTAATTCAGCAGATTTTTGTATATTCTGATGGATCCACTGACAATACAGTACAGCTTTTAGAAAGTATTAAGAATAAACTGATTAAAGTTGTCGATAACAGAAAGCGTCAAGGGATTTCTTACGCTCTAAATCAAATTTTAAAAAATTGCCATTCAGATCTTCTACTTCTTTTAGATGCAGACATATCTATTACAGATCCAGAATATATTAATAAAATTACAATGCCGATAATTAAACATAAGGCAGATTTAGTTTCCACCCAAATGGTAGAACTGGAGCCTACGAATTTTTACTCCAGAATGCTCTGGGTCAGCCAACAAGTCAAAAACAATGTTTTTAATCAAATTAACAATGGGAACAATATATTTAATTGTAAAGGTCCGGCTCGAGCTTTTTCAAAAAAGTTATATAAACATATTATATTTCCTAAGCATATTGCTAACGATGCTTATTCTTATCTTCGTTGTCATGAATTAGGCATGAAATTTAATTTTGTTAAGAATACCGAAGTGAATTACAAGCTGGTAGACAACTTTTCAGATCATCAAAAACAAAGTTCCCGCTTTTTCCATTCAGTGCGTGTTCATCTATCCCCAACAGCTATTATTTTGGGTCTTATTAACAGTTTAAATATTTTACTTAAGTATCCTATTCATTCAATTGCCTATTTGTTCGTTATATTTTATATAAAAATTAAATCTTTATTTCAGACGGTAGAAATTAATTCCTGGCAAATGGCAACATCATCTAAATAATTATGACTAAAAAAATGCTTTATTCCATCCGTCGATCAGTTTATTGGCTATTAGCCACGATTGATCACCTAATGGGTCGGGAAAATCAGGCAGTAATTTTATGTTTTCATGCTGTAGACGATAATCATTGGTTTTTTGGAAATTCTATTGCTCAGATGAACTCATATATCTTGGAACTATCAAAGCATTATAAATTTATATCCCTATCAGAAATGCTAGATGCCATCAACAAAAAACAGCACTATATGGAAAACGTCTTGGCATTTACTTTTGATGACGGTTACAAAAATCTAATGTCAGTAGCTCCACTTTTCAAAGAATATGGAATCAAACCGACAGTATTTACTCTGTCAGATCCGGATAAAGCAAATCGTAAGGTGTTGG
>CAYHKI010000077.1:0-4960 GCA_964357165.1 uncultured Gammaproteobacteria bacterium
GTAAGTCTCCTACTATGCGAACCTTTCGTGGAGACTGTCTGTAATTTTTTAAAAATGCTTTCATATTATTAATTATTTCTTCTTTGTATCGGTAGAGGCTTTAGCGGACTTTGCGGCGGATATTTCAGCTTCTTTCTTCTTCTCTTCTAGTTCTTTCTGCATCTTACCTCCGTGTCTGACGAACTTTCGAGTGGGAGAGAATTCTCCGAGCCGATGTCCTACCATATCTTCAGAGACTAGGACTTCTATATGTGTCTTGCCATTGTGCACTCCAAAGACAAATCCAACCATTTCAGGTGATATGACGCATGGTCGTGACCATGTCTTTATCATACCTGTTTCAATAGGCTTTTTACCGGCAATCTTTTTCAGAAGCCTTTCGTCTACATATGGACCTTTTTTGAGTGACCTTGTCATACAATATAAATAAGCTCTTCTGAGCTCGTCCGTCCATACTAGCAAATACAGAAATAAAGTCAACGGGGCAGTGAGTTTTATTAAAATCTACTGCCCCGTCAAATACAGCTTTATCTGTCTGTTTGACAAAACCCCAAATAAAGGTAGGATTAGGTAAATTTAAACAATATTTCAAAAAACATAAAACTAAAGTCATGTTAAAATCAGGCCTATCGACCAACCTTGGTCCACTAGAATTACTAAACAAAGTTTTTATTGGCGCAGGAGCCATTAAAACAGTAGCTCAGGTAGAACTTGCCTCTCAAATAAATGATCTTAAATTAATTTTGATCGGTGGATATACTATTCCAACGAAGCCCGGCAACAGTGGAAATGTTTACTACTACGATGAGAAGAGCCATACCTCAATAAACTCAATTGGTTTGGCAAACGGGGGTAAAGATTACTTGAAGAAATGCTTGAGGACAATGGTACAGATTGCCAATGATAGTGGAAAAATGTTGGGCATTAATGTTTCAGGAGAGACTCCGGAAGAAAATACCGAGCTTATAAAAATGGCTATCGACGACGGAGTAAGCTACTTTGAAGTAAATACCGCCTGTGGCAATGTCATGGGAGGTGATGAAAGATCAAAACCCATCGCCTGTTACAATCACACAGCTATGGAGAGAACATTTGAAGCAATGACCCATGTAAAATTCGATCCAAACAAGCATTACAAAACATTCAAGGTTGGCAAGTTTTTAAACTTTGCAGACATTGATGGACTTGCAAAGTTGCATGCTAATTTTGATGTTTTCGACGGTGTGGTAACCACAAACACTGAAAAGTCTAAAATTCTCGGTTCAGATGGGCGTCCTGTAATAGATCCTGATAAAGGTTTTGGCGGACTTGGTGGAGAACCTTTAAAGCGGGGTGCTCTCGGTCAGGTATCCAAATGGAGAGAAGTTTTACCAATACACAAAGATGTGATTGGTGTGGGCGGTATTTTTAATGGAGCTGATATTATAGACTACGAAAACTATGGTGCCAGCGCAATGCAGTACACAACAGCATATTTACTTAAAGGTGATCCAGATAGAGGAGCCCAATCTCGAATGTCTGTAGAATATATGGATATTTACCAGAAACAGTTTGATTAAAGTTAAAAATCATTTAAAATTCCTTCAGATAAAACCGGAGGAATTTTTTCTTGCATTTTGGACCCAAAAAGCATAGGATGGGGGAAATTCTTAAACAATCTTTTTTCAAATAAAAACCACTTTATGTACTACAAAACCTTAATTACGAATGTAATGGTTGTTTTTGGCGACAAGCCCAATAAACGACACGATGTATTAATCTCTGGTAATTTTATTGCCAGGATTGAAAACCCGAACACTATAGACCCAAAGATGTGTAACATTGTTGATGGCACACATCTGTATCTATTCCCAGGAATTATTAGTAGCCAGGTTCATTTTCGTGAGCCCGGGTTAACACACAAAGGAAACATTTACAGTGAATCACGAGCTGCAGTTGCAGGTGGAGTTACAAGTTTTATGGAAATGCCAAATGTAAATCCATCAACAACAACTTATGATTTATTGGAACAAAAGTATGCTATCGCAAAAAATAATTCCCTAGCAAACTATTCTTTCTTTATGGGTGTAACAAATGACAACTATAAAGAAGTGATGAAATTTGATGCCAGAAATGTTTGTGGTGCAAAAATATTTGCCGGTAGTAGTACAGGTAACATGTTGGTTGATAATATTAATTCAATTGAGAAAGTAATGCGAGGCAGACAGGATTGTATCATTTCGATGCATTGTGAAAATGACAAAATCATTGCTGGAAATAAAGAAAGGCTCATCAAAGAGATTGGGGCCGGAAATCTGCGTCCATATCACCACCCGACTATTAGAAATGTAGAGGCCTGCTACGATTCGTCATCAACAATGGTAAAACTTGCTGAAGAAACAGGCGCCCGTCTGCATGTACTGCATATAAGTACAGCAAAGGAGATATCTCTATTCCGTAATGATATTCCTCTGGAGCAAAAAAGGGTTACCGCGGAAGCCTGCGTGCACCATCTTTGTTTTTCAGATTTCGACTATGCTGAACTGGGTAATTTGATTGTGTGCAACCCAGCGATAAAAACCGTGGGAGACTGCCAGGCAGTTTGGAACGCAGTTCTAAATAACTTTATTGATGTAGTTGACTTTGACCATGCTCCGCATACCTGGGATGAAAAAATGGAAACTTACCTAAAGGCACCATCGGGGATTCCCCTAATTCAGCATGGATTTAACCTAATGCTGGAAAAATATCATCAAAGGGAAATTAGCCTGCAAAGTATTGTGAAAAAAATGTGCAACAACCAGGCGATTCTTTTCAATATCGAAGAACGTGGATTCATCCGAGAAGGATATTTTGCTGATTTAGTTCTTGTTGATATAAACAATAGCCATATCGTTACCAAAGAAAATATCCTTTATAAATGCGGATGGAGCCCGTTTGAAGGAAAGAAATTTAATTCAGTAATTACTGATACCTTTGTAAATGGCCACCGGGCGTACAGCAATGGAAAATTGAATGACATAAAATTAGGAAAGAGGTTGCTTTTTAAAAGATAGAAAAAATAGTTAACAATTAGATCCTGCTGAAATTTCAGCAGGATCTTTTATTTGACAAAACCCCAAATAAAGGTAGGATTAAGAAAAATTAACCTTATTTTCGGAAACATTTAAAACATAAACCATGAATCGTTATTTTAAAAATCTCGCAAGGGTTATAGCCCGAACTATGCTTTTTATCAAAGCAACAACTTACAGGGAAGAACCATATAAATGGGCCTCCGGAATGATGATGCACATTTACAACGATAACAGAATGATGCTTGGGCTTTTTAGTCACCGCTGGCGCATTGCTCAAGGATTTGTTGCAAAAATAAGAGGGTTGAATATTTTTGTTGAATATATACTTGGTACCAGTATGTCGGGGATTGCCCCAGCAACATCAGTTGCACAAATAATGAAAAAGCAGTTACTAATAAATGATGGTGGTAAATTCTACCTTTATAAAGAAAATTTATTGGATAAAAAAACTTTTCATTTTGCATGGTTTAAAGTTTTGATGAAAAAAACAGCAAAAGAGAAGTTGGATTATGCAATCGTAACTACCTCTCCCTTGGCTATCCCATATGGAGTTCAGTATGCAAACAAACTTAAAGTTGGGTTTGCATACATAAGAAATCCCAAAGATCATGGGAAGAAGCAGGAAATAGAAGGAAATTTGAAACCTGGAATGAAGGTTATTCTTATGTTTACAGGAGTTTCCGCAGAAGAGGTAATGAATGCACACCAAACAACAAAGAAAGTCTTAGAAGATAAAGGTTGCATAGTATATATGGTATACGGAATTGACCTTCATAAGAAGTACCACAGAGAAGTATCTCCCGCAGAATTGGAAAAGAAAAGTACCGTTGTCATTGAAGACTTATTTTCTACCGGCGGAAGTTCGGCATATGAAGTATACCAACTTCGCCAGGCCGGGGCTGTTTGCGAATATTGTTTCTCAATCTTCAGTTATGGATTCAATGTTCTTAAAAAACAATTTTCAGGTGAATCAGAAATTGGTAATAAAGGGGTAAGGTTACTGACTCCCTGCAATATTGACACTTTACTTCCATTCCCAATTTTGGCTGAAGAAATGGAGCAACTTGATTTCTTTACACCTCAAATTAGGAATTCAATGAAAGATGAGATAAATAAATTTGATGAAAATTACCGAATATTCATTGAAACATATGTGAATTAATAGTTACAAAAAAATAAAAAGCGGGAACATTTTGTTCTCGCTTTTTTAATTTGACAAAATTATAGAATAATGTAGGATTATAAAAAATTCTATTAAATATTTAATAACTATTAAACCATCATTTATGGAAAAGATTATATCGCATTATCCAAACTATATTGAGCAACTTCAATTAGCTACTGAAACATATCAAAGCAATATGTGTTTCGGACTTGATCCCGTATTAAAATCACTTTCGCCTCACTATGCAAGCGCAGGAATAAACGGTTTTGTTTTGCAAAAAGAAGAACTATTCGCTTATATGCGGGAGCAGGGAGTATTCCCTGGAGCATTTAAGCCTAATTATGGATTCTATACCGTACACGACAGGCCGCTTGAATTTGATTTTAGAGGATCAATAGCGTTGGCTAAAACTATCAAACTGGTAAGAAAAGAATTTCCTAAAATCCCAATCATAATGGATCCAAAGACAGGTGACATTAACAAATCGTCAGCTAATTATGCAGAAACATTTTTTACTGGCTGGGGAGTTAATGCAATGACGATTGCGCCATATATGGGAGAAGATTCTATGATTCCTTTTGCGGAATACTGTGGTATGCAGGTTGAAAAAAAAGAAAACCGCGGGGCATATGTTTTAAATCTAACTTCAAACAAAGGGGCAAAAAACTTCGAAATGAAGGAAATGGCTGATAGCGGCAAACCACTTTTATTTTCCTTTTTTGGTTATTGGTTGCGTAAA
>CAYHKI010000078.1:0-4899 GCA_964357165.1 uncultured Gammaproteobacteria bacterium
AGGTTAACTCTGGGTAATCTACGATCTCTGACCAATCTGCTGTTCGGAAATCGTCACTTCGATAAATCTCAGTGCAAACCCACCCTGCGAGCTAATAACCCATAGTTTGACTATTTAGCTTCTGTTTTGTATAATTTCCCGATTATGCTAGAAAGATTAAAAGGCTATTTAATTAGGCAAGATAAGAGACCTACACCTACTGACTTGCTGACTAACATCGACGTGCGTTTGCTGTTATCACAGGATTATTGGCTAGAACAACCAAAAAAACACCCTGCCGTTGCTGAGGCTCTACAAGCATCAGGACGTTGTGATCTATGGGCAGAAGAAGCGGGGAAAGCGTTAGAAGCAGATGGCTACAAAGGAGTATTTTTAAAAAAATGGAAGGGTGATATGGGTGTCAAGAAATGGTTGTGGGACACACACTATGTTTGGCAACATCAATATATTGAGTTGCATTGCGAAGAGGGGAGAAGATACATTGCTGATGGAACCGCGGGGCAATTTTTCGATTCTGGTTCCGATTATCATAATGGGTATTTTGGTTTTGTTGATGAAGCCCCACCTGTCTTACAGGCTATTTATAATTACAACGAATAATAATTTCTGACATTGTCACTTCATTTTACTTAGTGTAAACCACCCTGCGGCTGATAATTTTGATTAGCTATCATACAGGTCTTTGTGCGTGCCTATTGTATGAAACTTGATAATTATCATATTTTCAGTTTTTTCTTCCCTAAACACTGCTCGGTAATCGTCGGTAACATCAATGCTTTGATATCCTGAGAATTTTTCTTTTAAGAAGTGTCTTCTTAATCTTTCATGGTTAGGATTCTCTAATAGCAGCTCCAGCGTTTCCTTAAATGAAATAATAATTTCTGTGGGAAGTTGTCGTAGTTTTCTCTCAAAAAGACTTGAAAATTCAATACGAAGGCTAATTACGTTTGGCATCTTTTATCAGAGTATCAAGGTAAGACACTGCATCTTTTGCTCTATCAAATGGAATAACCCTTCCTTTTTGGTAATCTTCTTCAGATTGTTTTAAGGAGTTAATCATATACGGGGTTGGTACCTCATCTTGCGTAGTAAAGGTAATTGATTTAGTCGTGATAAAATGCTTCAAATATCGATTTATTACACTTGTTAAAGAAATACCCATCTCCTCAGCAGTTTTTTGGGCTTCTTCTTTCACTTTAGGGTCTGTTTTTATAAGTATAGATGCTGTATTCATATAACAATATTATATACTGTGTATATATTTTAATCAATATCTGTGATTTAGCTGACCAATTGGAGCAAATTTTCTGTTTGCCGTAAAGTTATTTCAGGGTATTCTACGATTTCTGCCCAATCGGCCGTTCTGAAATCGTCTCATCCTGCGAGCCAATTAGCCTCAATCTTCAATAACCTCTCTGATAATTGTTTGAATTTTTTCATCTTTTATCCACTCTGGACCCAGTCTTTTAGTTAAAACATCCCTAGCATTAGAATATGAATTTACTAAAAATCTTAATCCTGCTTTAAAATCTTCTCCATTTCCGCCTCTTCGTTGGAAAGCTCGGATAAAATCGTATATAACATGGGGTTCAACAATTAGAGTAGGTTTTCCTTCTCTTACTCCAACATATGCTCGTATTTCAGGTATACCGTCTCTTATTGCGGCAATAGTCCTGTTCATTCCATCAAGAACTTTTAGTTTATCTTCATCTTTTCTTACAAGGATAGGAATATCTATGTACTGAGAATTTGCAAATATTGCTGCAATACGTGGTTCTTTTAATAGTTCACGGAGCTTAGAAGGACTCTTTTCAGCTCTATCAATAATTATTGTGTTCCATTGTGGAGTAGTACCCGTTAATGTCAGACTATTTACTGGAATTTTCTCTAAGTGCCAACGGATACTTTCATCATTTATGTACTCTCCTACCCAATTCATACGAGCCCCTGAATACATGAGTAATCTTTCTACAATACTTAGTGATTGATCAACTTTCTTTTTATGATTTTCTTCCAAATCCCTCAAATATTCTTCTGGAAGATCTGTTTTTGGCATAAAAGAACTATATCATTTGGGCAAAATAAGTTCTAATGTTGTCTACGGGGTGGAGTAGTCTCAACAGCATTTATAAAAGAGTGATCCAGTTCTTAAATTTATCGCTGAAAGCGTAATTGGGGAATTGAGTCAGAGAATCATCCAGGAATCCACCAACTGCACGAGCTGCTAAGACAGTCTTTAGTTTAGCGATATCATAGTTTCTGTTTTTAAGAAGTTTGATTATTTGCTCTGCCAACTGAGGTTTCTGCAAAACTGTAAATACTCGTTGAATAAAATATCCAATATCATAATATTCAACTCCATCGCGCAAAGCGTGCTCTCCATCTATAAGTCCAAAGTGATCTGTTTCTAATTTCAATATATGCCATGGAGTAAAATCGCCATGACGTGGTTTCTTCTGAAGCGTGGCTACCCCTTCTTTTACAAAATCCACTAATTCTTTAATCTTGTATTTATCTCTAATATTCTTTGGTGTATTTTGGTACCAGGAAATAGTTTTTTTTACAAATCGTTCCCGGTAACTTATATTGTCCTCATACGCAGGAATCTTCAAAGCTAGCTTTTGTATTAATTCTGAAAAATCAACTATTTGATCGAGATTGTATAAAAATATTGGCGATATATCTTTATTTTCTGGATAATCACTAAGTTTTTCGCCCTGGAATTTATCGGTGATTAAATAAAAAAGATTACCATTATAATACCCAGAATCATAATTTGTTGGTACCCAGAATTTGGAAGACAACCTGGTTTCAGATTTGTTAAATTGCTCATTCCAGCCATATTCAACTTTTGAGACTGCACTAATTCCTTCTGTGGTAGCAAGTTTTAGAAAAAATTCTTTATTTCCTTTTTTCAATACTCCAGGGACATGTCTGCCACCAGACCAGATTTTATCGACCTTATATTTTGTTTCAAAGTACGCTTTGACTTTGAGGAGATTTAAATTTTTAGCTTTGCGGTAATCCAGGATACGTCCGGATACATTTACTTTAAAAGCGTCCATATTTGTTAAACTTATCATATGGAAGACAAACGTGAAAGTGAATTGTATCCTAATTTACCGGGCGTGCAGCCAAAAAGATCAAAACTGTCGCCGACGATGTCTTTTAATACAAGTGGTGATGTCTTATCAAAAACTGCGTATGGCTATCTTGACCAGAAAGTACTTACACCTGAACAGGGCTTGCCAATTATATATAGAACCTGGCGGAAATATGCTCAAATAAGTGAAAGGTATTCAACAGTTATCCCCAGGGAGAAGCCTGAAAAATTTCGGCCAGAGCTTATTGTTGTTACCGGATATGGAGGAGAAGCGTTCAATTCCCTTAAACATGATCTTGATGAAACAGACCCCGAAAAGGTTTTTATCAGGTTAGGTCCACCAACTTTACAGCGTGTGTTGACCGGACTTGATTTGTACCTTGATTCAATAAGGCAAAATAGACCAGCCAATATTGTTTTTGCCGGAGGCATGTTTATAAATAAAAATGATTTTAGTCAGTCTTTTGAAGTTGATGAGGCAGAAGCTATGTGGCGCACAGCCGACATTTTTCTTAGAATTGCAGCTACATTGGCTAAAAAGGCTGGTAAGGACAGTAATGTTTATGAGAGGGCCAGAGAGGGCCTATCTGCTTATGGGGCAGTTGATAATAAAAGTATTACTACTCTTGGGAATATTTTTAATGCGATCGAGTTTTATCAAGAATCAGGAAGTCTTCCTGATTCGGTTAGAATTATCACTTCTGCTTATCGGGTTGCTGAAACTCAAAAACTTGCAGAAAGAACATGGGATTTTCTAAAGTGGTCACCTAATGAAACAACAATTATAGCAGGGGATAAACAATATCCTGACATAGTTGGACAAAGCAAAAAAGGCCAAATTATGGAAATTCTCAAGCACTTTGCATACACTGTGACACCTAATCAAATTGAAGGCGTTATTGTGAGGAGAATGCAACAAAACAGGAAGAAAATTTCAAAGGGCGATTTTATAGACGATGAAAGAGTGCAGGAATTACGAAATTATATCTCTTCATTTAAACCAGTCAGTTGACCTAGAGGAAAACTTGTTTATATTCTTCTTCAGTTTCCAGAAAATACGCTCTAAATGCACTAACATTGGGGAGCTAAATTTGAAGTAGGGATTGCGTTTGTTGTAAGGTCAATTCTGGGTATTCCACTATATCAGCCCAGTCTGCTGTTCTGAAATCGTCCCACCCTGCGAGCATTGATGTACTTTGATATAGTCATACCAGATGTGGGTAGAGGGGGACAGGACAGATTACTCGGGTGACACGAACTGCTGATATACTTCTCTTGTGAATAATAATGGTGAGCAGAAATCAAAACCTACTGTGTACGTGATTTGCGGATTTATCGGAACAGGTAAAACTACTTTTGCCAGAAAACTGGAAAAGGAAACAGGAGCTATAAGAATAACCAAGGATGAATGGATAATTAAAATATTCGGAAATAAAATAGCTTCCGATAAGAACTTTGAGAGATATGACAAAAATACAACTGAACTGGCAACAGATATTGCGTTCAAAATCCTGAAAGCTGGAAAAGATGTGATAATAGATGAAGGTTTTTGGGTTAAATCACAAAGGGATGACATAAAAAAAGAAAATATTAGATGTAGGAGCAAAGCCAATTTTTTACTATGTCGAAAGCTCGGTAGAGAAAATGAGGGAAAGAGTTGTGAGTCGAAGTAAAAATCCGTCTGTAGATTCTTTCGAAATAAGTGAAGAAATGTTCGAAAGTTACCTTAAATATTGGCAAGCACCGGATGAAAGTGAAGACGTAATAGTAATTAGGTCTTCTGAATTGTAGTTGGG
>CAYHKI010000079.1:0-4797 GCA_964357165.1 uncultured Gammaproteobacteria bacterium
AAATAGGGATGAAATGGAAGTAACACAGTAACTTAGTAACACAGTAACAAAGATGACCGCGAAGAGCGGTTTTTTCTTTTGTCTAAATAGTGGGATAATCAAAGAATGAGAAAATATTGGGCGATTTTTCGAATAGTAATAAATGATGCGTTTGTCCAACGGGCAGAGGGTTTTGTCTATTTTTTAGCAGATTTAATGACCCCGCTTCTTATGATGATTGCTTGGCAGGCAATATTCATCAATAATAATCAAATTGGTGGCTACTCATTAAGTCAAATCTTAATTTATTATTTGTTTATCTTTGTTTTGAGAACTATTCTCTCGGTCTACCCGAATGAAATTACCCGCTATATCAAAACTGGTGAATTGAATTTTTTTCTGGTCAAACCAATGGGCCTTATTGCCTACCAGCTAATTGGTGAATTTGCCTGGAAAGTAGTTCGCCTAATTTTCTTATTAATTTCCACACTTATTATGTATAAACTTTTTCTCTCCGGGTCCACATTACCCCCTCTCTATTTGTATTCACCGGCATTTATAATATCTTTAATTCTCGCCTTTTTATTAAATTTCTTTTTGAAGGTTTGTATAGAATTTTTTGCGTTTTGGATTAGTGAGACGGAAGGACTTCGTATCAGTTTTTATATTCTGGAGGCATTTTTTGCCGGAGCACTATTGCCCATAAACTTGATGCCGAAAATTATTCAAGAGCTCGGTAATTATCTCCCATTTAAATATTTTTATTATTTCCCCACACAGATTGCGTTAGGAAATCTATCAGTATCAGAAATTTCTTCAGGTTTATTTGTGGTGAGCCTTTGGCTTTTTGGGGCCTATATGATATCAAGATTATTTCTAAATTTTGGATTAAAACATTATTCTGCCTATTCTGGATAAATATGAACCGCTATTTAAAAATCTTTTTCGATCTTGGAAAATTTTCAATGATGGGCGCCATGGAGTATCGAGCTAACGTGCTTTTTACCGGCTCCTTTAAACTTATCGAATCAATCGCTAGTTTCGTGATTATCTTTCTTCTTGTCTCCCTAACGTCTGGAATTGCAGAATGGAGTAAGTCAGAAGTCCTTTTAATTAGCCTGACATTTACTCTTACGACCGCTCTGACAGCGTTTTTCGTCCTTCTCGGAATGAAGCAATTTGCCAAGGAGCTAAATATAGGTAACATCGATCGATATTTGCTTAAGCCCATCAATACTCAATTTTATGCTTCATTATCACAATGGGATTGGTCACAAGTATTTAGAATAATTGGCTCAATTTTTGGAATTTGCCTGGTGATACGGGGGTTAAATTACTCTCTGCCATTAATCAATATTGCCGCGTACATAATTCTTGTTTTCACTTCGGTTTTAACAGTCTATGGATTCGCTTTTATTATAATTTCCCTAGTCTTGTTCTCTGGTAGAATTAGAAATATTGACTATTTGGCGATGATTCTCTGGGAGCCAGGGAAATGGCCAACGTCGGTTTTTAGCGGTTTTTGGCGCATTTTTTTCTCTGTCGTAATTCCAGTTTGGTTTGCTGCCACTGTTCCAGTGGGGATTTTAACTGGCAAGTATTCTTTTTCAGTTTTAGTAGGAGCAATGTTTTTTACTCTTTTAACTATATTATTGTCTAATTTTTTCTTAAATTTTGGAATAAAAAAATATAGTAGTGCTGGAGGATAGATGAATAATAAATTTGTCTCTCGTGGTGGCCAAAAGCTAGAACATGCATTGCAGGAATTTAATCTTGATGTGACTGGTTATGTTGTATTGGATGTAGGTAGTTCCACCGGTGGATTTGTTGATTGCCTTTTGCAACACGGTGTGGCCAAAGTATATTCATTAGATACCGCCTATGGAGAATTAGCCTGGAAATTACGCCAAAACCCCAAAGTGGTGGTGATGGAGAGAAAAAATATTCTGTATTTGGAATCATTCCCAGAAATGGTCGACTTAGTAACAATTGATGTTACCTTTACTTCTTTAGAAAGAATTTTACCGATTGTCAAAAAATTTCTAAAGCCAACCGGAAAAATCATTGCACTGGTAAAACCACAATATGAAAATTCTCCCCTGGCCTTAAAAAATCAAGGAGTTATTCCCGAGTCAATGCGGTCTGAAATTTTAGATAAGATAATAGAGTTTGCCGAAAACAATGGCTTTCAGGTACTCGGGAAAACGGACTCTCCAATTCTCGGCGGATCGGGGAATAAAGAGTACTTCCTGTTGTTGGGAGCAAATCAGGAATAACCTTTTGCTTGCGTTAAGAACATGTTGGCGTACTTACCATTTTGTTTCATTAATTCTTCGTGTGTTCCGCGTTCACTAATCATTCCGTTTTGGACAACAAAAATTTTATTAGCATTTCGAACTGTAGAGAATCGGTGAGAAACAAGAATTAGCGTTTTATTCTTGTATGATTTTTCCAAATTGGTGAAAATTTCATATTCGGCTTCTGCATCGATTGCACTTGTAGGTTCATCGAGAATCAAAACTGGTGCCTCCACATAAAAAGCCCTTGCAATAGCTATTTTTTGCCACTGCCCAACGGATAATTCTTCACCGTCTTCGTATTCTTTCCCCAGAACCGTGTCAAATCCGTTAGGAAGTTTTTCGATAAACTCGTATGCCCCTGATTTTTGCGCTGCGTCTTTCATAGCTGAGAACCCTTTATTCTTAGAACTTCCGAGTAAAATATTCTCTTTAACAGTGAAGTGATATTGCATAAATTCCTGGAATAGTGTTCCCAAAAAATCGTACCAACGAGATAATTTAATATCTTTTAGGTTAACTCCATTAACCAATATTTCACCTTCGGTTACATCGTAGAATCTACATATCAGCTTAATAATTGTCGTCTTACCGGCGCCATTTTCTCCCACAAAAGCGACATTTTCTCCTGGTTTAATTACGAACGAAATGTTTTTCAGGACAAGTTGCCCCTTTGGGTATCCAAATGAAACATTACGAAATTCTATTTTGGGGGGCACAATTTTTTTAAATATTTTTGGATTTTCGCAATCTTTAACGATGCTGGGGAGGGCAAGTACCTCAAAATAGTGATCAACATACAAGGAGTGTGTGTAAAGCTCGCCAAAATTTAGGACTAAAGATCCGGCACTTCCGCTAAGACTATCAATCATGTTTACTAACAATGTAAAACTTCCAATTGTTAGAATACCTTTCATAACCAAGGGTAATTGGGTGGATGCAATGAGAAAAAGTACTATTCCCTCGAGCAGAATCGGTATTGGAAGTGTTCGTATAAAATTTGAAATTGGTTTTTTGTTCAAATTTAAAAGATATTCTTGTATGTCTTTAAATCTAGATAAAAGTGCTTCATTGGACTTAAAAACACGCATCTCACGAATGGCAGTTGGTGTAGAAAGAAGCCATCCGAAATACCATATTTTTCTAACTTGAGGGGCACCTGAGCCATAAAGAGACCATTGGATCGCACCGTATTTTGCTCGAAAATATAAATATGGAATATTAATTAATGTAATAACTATCGGGATCCACCAACCAAAAGAGAGCAAGACTATAAAGGCTGATATGTAGGAGATAAGTGAACTAAAAAATAGGAAAAAGTTCTGAGAAAATCAGGCGGTCTCCAAGTCATTGTATCTTTAGCTTTTGAAATTAAATTCTGAGTTTCAGGAGTCTCCAAATGAGTCATGTCCAAATTAGCCATTTTTTCGAAGAATAAATAGTTTAGTTTGTTTTGGATTTTATATCTAAAAAGATAGTCAAAGTAAGTTTGATAAAGTCCCCACGCGGTGAAATTATTTATGGAGCCGACAATATATTTTGCTCCAAGAAGAATAATCACAATTGCCGGAATTGATTTTTCTAGACCGGAATTTTGTGCGACAACCAAATTATCGATTAAATATTTAATCACCAGGCTGCTTGCCAAAGTAAAAAGTGCGGCTATTCCCGCAGAAAAATAATAACCGGTGACAATAAATTTGTCCGTTTGCCACGCTAATGACAGCATTCTTTTAAGGCTTCGGATCACTGATTCCACGGATGTAACTAAACTTTTGAGCATGAGTTGATTGTAACAGAAAGTAGTTCTAAACCTTTATAATCGAAGTGTGAAGATTACTAAACTAGAATTTCAAAAAAGAAATCAAGAACTAGTCAATCTTTTTCTAGATGGGAAATTTGCACTTTCTATTAGTGCTGACAAAGTGGTCCAAATGGGATTGAAGCCCAATCAACAAATAAGTGAACCAGAGTTTAAAAAGATTTTGGATGAAAGCGAGTTTGGAAAGCTGTTCACTGCGGTACTTCGCTTTTTGGCGTTTCGTCAAAGAAGTGAGTCTGAGATCAGGGTATACCTGGCTAGAAAAATTAAAAGCGAAAAGTTACAAAACGATTTGACTGAACAGGTAATTAGTAAACTTAAATCATTAAAAATGATTGATGACCTGGCTTTTGCACAGTGGATTATTGAGAGTCGGCATGGATTTCGCCCGAAAGGCAAATATGCCATTATTCAAGAATTGCGCAGAAAAGGGATAGATAAGGAAATGGTTGACGAATTATTGGTTAATTCGAAGAATGATGGGCCTAGCGAGATAAGTTTGGCTAAACGAGCACTGGAGAAGTTTGTGTCTATAAAAGTCAAGACAATAGGCTTATCAGGTTTGGGAAAATTAAAAGCTAAAAACAAGATGCAACGCTATTTGTTGTCTAAAGGATTTGATTGGGATGTTTCACGGCAAGCGGTGTCTAGGTTGCCATAGATACCGTACACTTAAAAACGGTTGATTGGAAGTTACAA
>CAYHKI010000080.1:0-1574 GCA_964357165.1 uncultured Gammaproteobacteria bacterium
CCGCTGGGGTTGTTTTTATATCGCTAAACCCCAAACTCGTGCTCGCTTGACGCGGACCGCCGCAGCCTTGCACTTGGTAGTCGTAGACAGTAAAAGGCTGCAAACCAGAAACAGTGAAATATCCATAGTTTTGATCAAAATACTTTAAGACAGTTTTTGTCATTTGCTGGCCGTTGAAAGTAAGATCAACAGTTCCGCTTGTTTTGTCGATTCCAAACATAATACTGTCTTCTGATTTTCCTAAAACAGAAATGCCGCAAGGATTGTATGCTACCTGGCCAGTGATTTCTTTAGCAGAAGTATTCTCATCGCCTTCATTGGGATAAGCTTTAATGCGATACGGATATGTTTTACTGGTTACTAAACTTGAGAGCGCGCCTGCGTCAAGCTGGACAGAATGCCTTGCACCGTAGCCGCTATCGTAACGCTTGCCGTCGAGCTCAAGATAACTGTAAGTATTAACATTTACGTATTTATACTCTGCCTGACTAAACTTCTTTGTCCACCAGCTAAACTTTAGCCCATTTACATGAGAAAGCTCGGTGAGTTCAATTTCGAAGAAGACTTCCGGAACTTCTACTGGCACGGAGACACTTGCCTTACCCCAATCCGATTCTTTGCCGCTTCTGTCATAAGCCTTTACATAATAATTATAGGTGTCGCCTTCCAAAACTGCCTCATCAAGATAAAAACCACTATTTATAATATCATCAAATCCTAAAGAAGGCGGGTAATAAACAGCTGCTTCTTCTCGACCGCCAGGTCCCTCTTTATCAACGACGAAGCCGTAAGCATCTCCTTCATCAGTTTCCAGCATTTCCCAATAAACATTTATCGCATAAACATCTTTATTTTCACCAATCAAACTAGCTGATACTATTGGCGCAGGGACGGTATAATTTAGATAATCCCAGTCGTATTCGTCTTGCGCAAACACTTTTCCAAAGGAAGAAAAAGCAACCACTAAAAATATTAGCAAAAATAAAATCTTACTTTTCATCCGGTTCTCCTTTTTTAATTTGTGACAATGCCCATTCAACATTTTTTTTATTTCTTTCATCAACTAACAGTCTATGATCATTTTTTAAATCATTTAGATAATCTAAAAATCGATTGTTGTGGGTATGGCCAATCATTATCAAAACTTTGGACAAATCTTCATCACTGGCGGTTTCTGGCTTTATTGTCTGGTACATTCTTTCTAAAGAATCTACAATAAATTCATCTGTTGGTTCCAAAATTGAATCTAATTCGCCTAAAGCAATTAAACCTATATCCGACTGATCTGACAAAACATATTTTTTCAATTCTGAAGTTAAATCTTCCTTGTCCAAGAAATCTTGACAGCGATAAATCCCTATCATTGCCTGGATTTTTAAATTTTTCTCAAAATCTTCCTTAATGATTTCCATAAATTTTGCCCCAGATTGAGTAACTATTTCTTTATTTTCTGGCTTTAGTTCCGGTTTATCTTCAGATGTTGTGGTCGAGCGCATCACTTTACTTTTTAGCGCTTTAATTAAATCTTTTAAGAAAGGATTATCTTTTTCTGTTTTATCAATCAAAAACTGGGT
>CAYHKI010000080.1:1584-4728 GCA_964357165.1 uncultured Gammaproteobacteria bacterium
GGTAGTGGATAGTTCTGTTTTGATACTCCGTGCACCAAGATTACTCATTGCTTCAATAATATTTTTTTGTTCAGCTTGAGACGCATCCACAAATCCAGCCGAGAGAGATTTGAAAATCTCCTCTGCGGCTTGTTCGTTCTCAATCACATACAAAGAAGGAGCAATTTCTTCCTGAAGCTCTGAACTTTGTCGCCAAAACTTAAGAATTTCTCCATAGTCTTGATTGGTTAAAGATTCTTGGACATCGTTTTGAAAATTATTATATTCTTTAAACATAATTTTTTAAAAATTTAAAGGGGAGAAGATAGTTGGTCAATAAAACCAAGTGCTGTTGGATTAGATATTCTTATCTCATCTATAAGCACATCGTGAAATGATTCATTTTGACCAATCATCCGTTTAGCTCGGGCAAGATTATTAAAATTCATATCTAATCCGTCTTTTAAACCGTAGCGTGTCATATCTTTTAACAGTTTTTCCTCAGTTTTCCAATAAGTTGCCGACGGTACCGCTCCACTTGCAGTAATTTCACTAGGAAATAAACGACGAGCTAATTCCTTTGTTAAATTCGATCTTATTATTTGATACTCTCCGTAACCAGTTCCGCCCCAACCAGTAAGACCCGCTAATTCGTATGATAAATGTTCACTCATAGCGTCACTGTACATTTCATGTACAGGCATTACATTCCTAATTTCTCCATCATAAAAAACCCTTTTTGCATAATTTCCTGCAACTTTAGAATACTTGTAGCTACCTTTCGGCAAAGTATGAGCGACTTCGTGTAAAATTACATTGGTTGTATCGAGCTTGTCATAAGTTCCTGTTAGGACAGGATAAGTCGTTTTCACAGATTCTAAATCTACACGTCCAGCAAAGTATACTTCTTCATCTATTACTTTCATCCTTTCTAAAATGTAGTGCAACGTGCTTGCCGATCCATATTCATTACCTGCATTCCCGGCAACGATGTCTGGCCAAAACTTGCTTTTAGGTATTTTGTCAATTAACGTTGTAGCGTAGCCATATAGCCGTTTTGTGGCTGACAAAGATTGCTTGGAAATTTTTGGCGCATTCTTAGCAAGATTTACTTCCACAAAATCATTGACAGTATCTATCAAAGTGGGTGGCCTTTTTTCATTCATAACCTTGGATATATTACTGATTTTGTATTGTTTTTTTGTAGCAGAGCTGGTAGCAACTTTGCCAATTCGGCCTTTTGTCAAATATCCGCCGGCTTTTTTACCAGCAGCAACTTTAACTGGCTGACTCACAACTTTAGTCACCGGCTTAACGGCCGCGCTGCACAATTTTTTGCCTAAAAGTTCCACACATTTTGTTGTACCCCCAACAAAATACTTAGAGAACGGCATTAGCATAAATACATCATCCCAAGGCGAAGGTCCAATAATACCAATACTGCCTGGATTGGGTAAACTTGGCAATTTAGCCGCCGCCTTGTCCAAACCTTGCGTCCATGCTTGCTGAATTCTCTTGCGTTCTTCTGGAGTAAAGTCAGTTGAGTAACGATTATTAGCTAAATCATGCCAGTACCAGATGTATAAAACATTCAGGTCTTGATCACTCCAATATCTCTTCCGAAAAATAGGATTTTTGGGTATTTTTTTCCAATAAGATTCGGTTTTTGGGTCATCGTAATTAAATTTATATCTGTTTGTTTCACTATTAGTTGTCTGAAGGAATTTTGGCCAATCCCATTTCCCCAGCTCCTCTTTCTGTTTGCCATAAGTTTTGCGCATTTCTTTAACCCTTTTTACAAACTGATCGGTCCTCACCTGAAAATCCGAAGGATACTTTTTGATAATTTCTTTTTTACGCTGTGTAGTGGCCGCTAAAGCCTTGGGAATCCAAGATATTTTTTTCTCTTTTTCAGATGAGGAGATGGTGCCATCTGAAAATTGGACATTACTAAGACACCTATCCATTTCTTCGGCTGTAGCGCCGGCCTCAAAATAGGACGGTTCACAAGAATCTAATTGATAAATAATGGAAAGAATTTCTTCATCAGGCGTTTGTTCATTACTTAAGTCCTGTATGATTTGCGGAATCGCCGTATATGCTCGATAGTCATATTCAATAATTCTGTCTTCATTCAAAGTAATAGGCTGGTTTGGCTCAAAACTTAAGATTTCACCCGTTCTCACTTGATAATCATTTAAAGCCGGGATTGACGATAGTTGTTTAAGGTCAATCTTTCTCTGCCCAACTGTTATTTCCGGCTTAATCAAATTGGCTTCCGCGGCTTTATAAAGACTATAATAATCGCCTTGATAGTCAATTTGGTATTCACCTAAAGGAATATCGCTTAGAGAAATGGGAGTAACTTTGTATGACTTATTGACAGGTTCAAGAATATAAGAACCGCTTTCACCAGTTGAATTACCGCCATCAACTAATAAAGTATAATTTGATGACGGCTGAATTGAGTAAACATAACCGGAGGAGAAAGGAGCGCTTGGATCTTTCTTGACAAAATCTTGTTTTTCATAGTCAAAGATAAAAACATCATCGGTTAGTGGCTGCTCGACGAAACTGTCACCCTGCTTTGAGAAAGTTTTTACGGCATTAATATCTTTTGGTTCCGCAGAAAGACCAAACTCTACTTTTTTATCTTTCTGCATAGGAAAAACCTGTAAGTATTCTGTTTCGCCGCCTGAATTAAATTCAAGATTAAAACCAACATCAATCGCGTGTGATGGATTAACAATGTTAATAAATTTTGTGTTATAACCCGGTCTTTCGGCTATATAGTTGCTATTGGATACGTCAAATTCAAGATCTGCAGAATAAACATCCACATCAGACAAGTTTTCCCCAGAAGATGCGTCAACTGCCTTTAGCTGAACATTTTCTTTGCCAATGTAAATTTTTACTCCAGATTTTTTCGAATGAAAGGCAAGATAATCGCCAGGAGCAAAACTCTCAGCTAAATTATTCAGATCAAACTTCTTTTGAGATGACCAAGAAGTGTTGTTGTAGCCGCTTACTGTAATACTATTATTAATAATTCCGGTGTCAGCCGCCTCTTTTAGGCTATAATCTTTATCTTGATATCTTACTGTTACTTCATTGAAAGTAATAGTGCTCATATACGGATTGGCAAACCAGACTGAGTTGTAGTTT
>CAYHKI010000081.1:0-4675 GCA_964357165.1 uncultured Gammaproteobacteria bacterium
TTTATTTATGCAAAACACTGATGAAGTGAAGCGTAAAGTCTGCTTAAATCAACAAAAGTCGGTTCAATCGTGAGCCCCTCAGCCACCCATTCGACAGGCTCAGGGTTTGCTGACCCAGATATAAGTGAAAGATTGGTTTACATATATTCTTCTTTTCGATAATAAAACTTTTTATGTGGGTCTAACTTCTAATTTGGATAATAGATTGAATTCACCTAAAGCAAAATATAATTTGGCGACAAAGAAGTTTTCTTTAGTTGAATTAGTTTATTCTGAACAATTTCAAACACGAAAGCTTGCTGAAAAGCGTGAACATCAGCTAAAAGGTTGGACTTTTACAAAGAAGAAGGCATTAAAAGATGGAGACAAAGCCTTATTGATAAAATTGAGCAAAACCCGGAGTCGGTCGAAGACTGATGAGATTAAACAGTGAGCTTGTCGAACTGTCCCCTCAGCCACCCAGATTTATTATGGAGTGGTTTTAAGTGAACATGTGTCTAATTTAGAATCTTGTTTTTAATATAAATTATGTTTATCATATGGTCTCCATATGACAAGTGACGAGGTAAAGGAATTAAAAGCGCTACTTGAAGCTGAAATAAGTCCTCTAAAAGAGGATATGAGACTTGTTAAAGGTCAACTATCTGAAGTGAATGATAAGCTGGACACACATACGACTTCACTTGTCGTCATTGAGGGTACCCTTAAAGGGTATGCTGATATGTATAAAGTAAACAAAGAAAAATCTGAAGGTTTAAACGAGCGTGTTACAGTTATTGAAGACCATTTAGGTTTAGCTTCCCAAAAATAATTCTTACATTGCAATTTAGGCAAAAGTTGGGTGATATGTGGTTTGTAATTCCTCTATTTGTTGCACAAGCGTTTCTAGAAACTCATCGTCAATCATTTCATGAACAAAGTTCATTCAATGTAAACACCCAAAATTTATTTTACAATCTTGTTTTTGATATAGCTTGTGTTTATTATGAACATCCATGACAATTGATGAGATAAAAAAACTAAAGATTCTTTTTAAAGACGAAATTAAACCCCTAAAGGAACTTCTAGAGATTACCAGTCACAAAGTACGTCAAACCGATATGAGTCAAACTTTAATGTCCTCTCAGCTTGGCAGGATCAAGGATCAAATATCTGTGATGAACGAAAAGCTGGATGACCATACAGCTAAATTAGATGCACATACAGCTATGTTTGATGAACATTCTTCTAAATTAGACATCCATACGGCATCTTTAGTAACAATTGAGGATACGCTTAAAAGTTACAGAGATATGTATGTAATTCACAATGAGAAATCTGAAGATTTAGATGAACGGGTTATGGTTATTGAAGAACATTTAGGTTTGACCCCAGGAAAGTAGAATTTTTAGGTACTCATTATTATATACCCATTCGACAGGCTCAGGGTTTGCTGACCAGAATTATTTTTGTGGCTAAATATGTTTATATTTTTATTACAACTTTTCCACGAGGGTGACCCTGTTCTAATTCTTTAAAGGCTTCTTTTGCTTCGCTAAATGAAAATACCTTATCAACTTCTACTTTAATTTTCTTCTCGTCTACTAGTTTTGCCAGACGATTTAATTTCTCAGTAGTTCCATCTGTATTCTGACCAATCGCAATTACACCATATTTTTTGGCAAGCGCTTCGTTTGGCTCTCCCATCATGGAAACAATAATTCCTCCACTTTTTAAAACCTGAAAGGACTTGTCTAAGGTTTCGCCGCCAACAGTATCAAAAACTGCATCAAAATCGCTAAGCATTTTCTCAAAAGATTCACTTTTATAGTCAATGACAGGGTCTGCACCCAAACTTTTAACAAATTCTTTATCTTTTGCATTTACAGTTGTTGCAACGTATGCCCCTGTAGATTTTGCAATTTGCAGCGCAAATGTACCTATTCCACCAGCTCCACCATGAATAAGAATTTTTTGGCCACTCTTAAGCTTGATATGTTCTTCAAGTGCTTGAAAAGCACTTACCCCAGCAAGTGGAATAGCAGCAGCTTCTTCATCGCTTAGAATATTAGGCTTATGGGAAATTTTAGTCGTACTTGCGGCGGCATATTGTGCGAATGACCCTGACCCTCCACCCAATATTGAAGCTTGTCCATAAACTGAATCTCCAACCTTATAACCAAAAACTTCTTCCCCAATTTCGGAAATAACCCCAGAAAAATCTCCTCCCATAGTAACTGGAAATTTTAATGGAAAATAATCCTTTAAGTATCCCGCACGGATTTTCCAGTCAACGGGGTTAAGGCTTGCAGCATGAACCTCTATAAGCACTTGACCCTTGGAAGTAGAAGGCTTTGGGACATTTTCATTTATTTCTAAAACTTCAGCTCCCCCATAAGAGTTTATTTGAATTGCTTTCATTTTGTAGAATTATAACAGGTATTGCAACTTGATTAACGCCGCGTTTCTTTTTTGCGTTGGATTTAGATTTTGTTTTTGCTTCACACCTGAAAACTGTTTTTAAGGTTAGTATTTGGTGGTATAGCGGTTCTAGGAACTCATCGTCAAGCAAAGTTAAAGGTGCAGTAATGTCTGTTCAAATTATCTAAAAATGATTAAAATGTGCGCCCCTCAGCCACTCAGGTTTTATAAAGAATAACCGTTGAATTTGAAAGTTTGTATTAGCATTTCATAGTCACTTAAATACTTTTTTGCTACTTCTTCGCTATCAGCTTTTAGGATAATGCTAAGGAATGCATTTTTGCCATAGCATGCAGTTGTGTAAGTGGTATCATATGCAACGCCGTAGAGCTGGACAGCCTTGCAGACATCCAGGTCAAGATTTTTTACCTTTAATACTTTATTATTTTCAATTTCAATGTAAGTATTTTTAGGCGTATCGAATATTCGTTTTATTTCGGCATCGTTTTTTTCTTTATTTACCGCTGGATCATCGTACCTAAGGGTAAGAATTTGAATTTCTGAGTCAAAACTTCCTTTGCCATCAATGCTTCTTCCTTTTTCAGTATAACTCCTAAATCTAACTTGAGAGGCTTTGTCGCTTTCTTTAGTAAAGTTGCTTGGAATTTCCAGTGAATATTTAAATTCAGTGTTCACGAATAAATTTTTTGAATTCGGGATATTTGATGCTGGCGCTGTACTAGATTTTACGAGGGCAGGGCTAGGTGGACTCGTTTGTAGATCCTGATTTTCATAAACCTTATTCGTTTTGTAAAAAACAGCTACTGAGACTGAGATGATGAGTACAGCGAATATTATCGACATTACTAAAAGTTGGGCAAAACCTTTTTTTATGCTGAAGTTACCTGAAGTACGCATGCTTTAAACATATCATATTTAAGTAAAAGCAGGTTTATAAGAAGCGTAAAGCCTGTTTAAATCGACAAGAAGCGGTTCAATTGCGATCCCCTCAGCCACTTCTCCCGCTATGCGGGATCAGCGTAAACACCCAGATTTAATTTTAGGCAAATATTATTTTTCTATGTTTATTGTGTTGGCTATTATGTTCAATAAATTTTTTGAATCGGCAGTAGCGTCATCAAAAGAATGAACCATTAGAGCCTGTTTTGCAGATTTTTTTGATATTTCCATTACAAAAACTGGGCCCCATTCACGAACATTTATTTTTTCTTCACCTGTTATTTTTTGAGTGGTTGTTTCGAGAGTGATATATATTTCATTACCTTTCACTCTGTTTTTGTTTTCGAAAGGATAATCTTTTTGCCCAATAACCCTAGTTTCGTAGGTATTCGTATCCCACTTTATCCCCTGCGTTTTTCCCTTTAACCATTGACTGAATTTTCTTATAGTGTGGTCCTTTACATTTTCATTATTATCGAGTTCTTCAATTTCAATTATTGCAATAGCATTTTCTAAATTATTATTAGCATCTTGAAATCCAATCTCGTATGCTTTTGAGTGAATAATTCTAAATTTATCTGGGTATTGGAAGGAAAACATATTAGATTTATCTTGATAAATTAAATTTTTGGACATATTGGAAATATTATTAGCTTTATATAAGGGTTTTTTGTCTTTGAATTGTGTAAGTAAATAAATACCTAAAGTGTAAATAACAACTAACACTACAGCTGATAAGATAATTTGTTTAAAAACAGTTTTGTGTTTTTTCACTAGGGCAAAACCTTTCTTCATATTTTAAACATAACATATTAAGCAAAAATGTTCCTATATTTCTGTTGTTGGACTGGATTTAAGCCTGAAAAGTAGGTCGTAACTATGTCCCGTAAGTGACCCAGCCTTATTTTGAGGCTAAATTTAATATGGGTTGAAAATTATTCGGAATTGTTATTTTCCCGATTTTGGAATTTGTTCATGAAGCTGAATAATCGTGTGGTCTAATTTGAAAGAATTATTTTCAAGATAAAGCACTAAATCTGCACTTAAAGCCCGTCTTCTTGTCCAATCAAAGGCTAAACTATCAAAACGTTCAAACTCACGGGCTTCTGCCCGGTGAGTTATTGCTTGTCCACTATATGTAGATATCATCTTTAAAGAGACATTGAAGAAGTCGTATGGTTTTATTTCTCTCACTTGAGTTCTTAGGTCTCGATCTGTCAACTGATCCGCTTTTGTTGGCAGTTTTCTGAATCTATAATAAAGTCGCTCCAGGGCCTTCTCATGCGTAGCATTTCTTAGGAATGTTGTTGGAAGG
>CAYHKI010000082.1:0-4661 GCA_964357165.1 uncultured Gammaproteobacteria bacterium
TAAGCTGTGGGGATTTTTATCCAATATTTGCCCCAGGTGTTAAGCCACTGGGTTTTGTCATCAGCGGCGCTTGGTGGAGCAGGCGGATAGGTGAAGCCTGGAGTGTTGACCATATCGTAGACTGTTTTGGGATTTAGGCCGTTATTGTCGGTAAAGGTGTTTTTGGACTCGGCCATTTCGGGTTTTTCCCAGATTTTTTCCACGTATTTGGTGCGTAGTTGATCGGTCATGACCTTTGGTGCGGTTTTATCGGTGGGGCCCTGAAACTTCATTAGGTTTGTATTTGTTAAATTCGGATCTAGTAGGTTGATTTCTGAATGTGTTTTATCTTGGAACGTACCTTCCAAATAATTGGAATTTTGGGCTGCGAAAATTGCCTGGAGTTTGGAAAAATCGACAGAAAATTCTATTTCCTTTTCTCTTCTTACTGGCTCTCCGATATTACCTGTTACGGCGTAGTTAAATTTTAGAGCTTCAATTTTGTCTATTCCTTCCGGGCCGGGTGGGTCGCCGTTTTCGTCTGTTATGTAGTTGTCAGTTAAATTGTCTGTTGGTACTGAGTTTGCGCATGGTTTGGGGTCGGGTGGACCGCCGGGAGCGGCGAGGGCTGGAGAAGTGGGAAGTGATAAGTGAGAAGTGATAAGCAAGAATAGAATAACGATGAACAATTTACGATTTACGATTAACCTTACCTGCGATAATCTGGGCATGAAATTAGTATAACAGAACTGCCGAAGAACCTGGAGGGTTAGGGAATAGAGACGTTTACGTTGGTCACATCTGTTCCGGTGATTTGGCCTATCAATAGGAGGACGAGCCAGGCGGAGATTACAAGAATAATACCAATAATGGCATAAGTAAATGTGCTTCTGGCCCCGGCCGTTGCTTTGGGGTCGCCTCCTGATGTAATGAATTTGTAAGCGCCAATAATCATCATCGCTAAAAATGCCATAGCAGCCACAGGCGTGAGCATTTTGATGATGTTTTGCAATATTGGAGCAATATCAGAAATTGCGGCGGGCGCAGCATAAACAGGCATTGCGCTTGCCACTACAAACCCCGCCAGCAAAAACTGTATAACAATTTTAGGTTTCATTTAACCTTAATTTGCACATCCACCAGCTACGGTTGGAATACAAATTCCGCCTGTTAGGATTGAGAAGCCGAAGAATTGTTCGACTAATCTAATTAGTGCGTAGGCAACTAGGACAATTACTAAACCAATAAGAGCAGCTGTTATCATGCCTCGAGCTCCGGAAACGGCTTTTTCGTCGCCACCTGAAGTAATCCATCTGAGTCCTCCGATAAGTAGGAAGACGAAAGATAGTATAAAGGCGATTACTAAGATAACCCTAATTACAGCTTGGACAAGCAAAACTATGTCAGTTTGTTGCCTCAACTGTACTGGAATTATTTCGGTTGCAGCAAAAACTGCGCCAGGAATTAACAGAGTAGTGGCTATTGCAGCTGATGTTGCTAATTTTACTTTATTTAACATTTATTCACCTCCTTTTTATTGTTTTTTAAATTGTGGGTAGTGTAATACCACCCGATATTATATTGACACCGAAAAATGTCTCGACTAACTTGATTATAGCAAAGGATCCCATAACTACAACCATGCCAATTAGACCCCAATAAATTTGTGACCAAGCTTGGCCAACAGTTTTTGGATCGCCGCCGGCTGTTATGAAACGTATGCCGGCTATTATGGTCCAGATAAGGTCTATAATAAAGGCGGCTATAAGAAGAAGCGAGATACCGGCTTTTATGGTGCTTGCTACAAATGACGTTGGGTCGCCGTTTACAATTGGTAAAGTGCCGGGATTTATTGTGCCGAGATTGCCAGCACCAATACCCCCACCCCCAACATCAATATCTGCACATTTTGTGTTGGTTATTGGAAATCTGGTTTGGACCATGACAGAATACCCACCTGCTCCAACACTAAAATTGGAAGAGACAGTTTGAGGGGATGTTAGGCTGTCTAGTGTGAGTCCGACTGTTTGCGCAAGAGTACCCCCCAACCTATCATAGACACCGATGGTTTCACCTGCAGCAAAACCTTGATATGTGACTGAAAAGGCACCCCCGCTATTAGGTGTAGTAGAGCCGGTATATGTGCAGCTGGCGGCGTATGAGCTCGAGGCTGTAAAGGAGGCAAAAATACAATAGATAAAGATAATATTTAAAAATAGAAAGAATTTTTTCATTTAACAAATGCCAAAAAACGTGGCTCTTAAACTAATAATAGCATAGGTTAAAGCGGCTTTTGCAATAGCTATAAATTTAGGTTGAGATTAACAGGGTTGGAGGAAAAATGTTTGGGTGATAGCTAAATCTGCGGAGTTGATAAAACCGTCGTTGTTTAGATCGAATCTGGCAACATAACCTGGATCTCCAATTTTAGTACCAAAATGACTTGAGAGTAATGAGAAATCTAAAATAGTAACTGTACCGTCACTATCAAAGTCTGCCATGGTGCAGGTAACACCAAATGCTAGGGGTTTGACATCAAGATTACCACAATTCACTGAGCCCCCGACGCGGACTGCATAAAGACCCGGGTTGCTGGTAACAGGTATAGTCACGACTGTTGAAGGCACAGCTAAAGTGCCAAGAGGGGTTATTATGGCGCTAAATGCCCCTTGTATAGTAATTTGGCCGGTTAAACCATTAATGCTATTGACAGTTATATTACCACCGGCGTTCATTGAAGCTGGATTTATGGAGCATGTAGGTATTGGTACACCACCACTAGTAACAATCACAGGTCCACAGGTAACAGCGGGACTTGCGCCGTTTTCTATAAATCCACCGTAATTACCAGGTACGGCGCTAGCAGGGACATTTAAACTAACCAGCTGAGGACCAGTCAAGGTTGTCCCCAAATCGTACCTGTGTGATCCCCCATCCCAAATGAATATTTTTTGGCCGGCAGAAAATCCGTCATAACCAAAACCTAAATTACTACCTGCAGCAACACTACTGCTGCCTAAGGCACATGTTGCGGCACCGCCACCACCTGGTGGTCCACCACCACCGCCAATAATAGTAGCACCAAAAAATGCTTGGACAACCTGGATTATGATAAAGGCCAAAATTACGACCACTAAACCGATAATTGAGTAGGTTAGGGTAGAAGTAGCGCTTGCTATCTTTTTGGGATCGCCGGAGGCAGTGACCAGTTTAATACCGCTGATGATGATAAAAATTATGGCAAGAGCACCGGCGGCGGAAACAAGAATGGTTAAAATGTCCGAAGCAAGCTTGCCAAAATCCGTAAAGTAACTGGCTGGCCCAAAGACACTTGCAATGGAAAAGGCGTATGTGTCAAACATATTTAATTTCTAATTATTCTAATTTCTAATTAACCTAAAGAATCCCCAATAAAGCAATATCACAATTATTTTACCTTTTTATAGATCGTATTGAAAATCAAATTAAGTTCTTTAGCTTCCTGCCATAGAGGTTTGGCGTCTGTATTCAACTTAGGTTCGGCGACGACAATCATTTTAATGAAATGCTTAGATTCTCGTGCTTCTTTTTTGCAAATGCCTATTTTGTGCCGAAAATCATTTTTTGATTCAGCGTCGTCGGCCTTGCAGTAATTAGCGCCAACACTTGTTCCGCATTTTACAAGCTGAGTTATGAGTGGCATAGTAATTACATTTTTAGGAACATTTTTAGCAAACTTAATCACATTTTCACCAAGCTTTGCAGTTCTTTCTTCTAGATCATATATTTTTCTGGCATTTAGCATTTGGGTCATTTGTTAGAAATTAGACTAATTAGTTAATTAGGTCAATTTTATACCACCCCACTTCCTCTTAGGAAAACATTATCGACGATTTGGGTTATGGCAAAAGCTAGTATTAAAAGTACAAAGCCAACGATAGCAAAAATAAGCCTACTGCGAGCCGCTGCTGCGGCTTCCGGGTTGCCGTTTGAGGTAATGAACTGGATGCCGGAGATGACAATTATAATGACACTTAAAAAGCCACCAAGACCGATTGCAATCGGTAGGATTTTTGTAAAAATGTCACCAATCAGGCCTGTTTCGGTAAAAGCTGTTGTTGGCGACAGAATACCGGCAAGGCAGCCAAAGAAACCACTACAAGATGTGCCTCCGGTTGTTGGGATAGTAGTGTCGCAAGTATTGGCAAAATCCACATCGCCCTGATTTATTACGTTGTCGTGGTTTAGGTCGTACGCCGGATTCCAATTAGGACTTCCCGGTGTTGAACCAAAAGCGAAGGCAATTGCCTGCTTATCTGCCAAATCGATGTCTCCGTCACCATTGACGTCTGCTGCTGCGCAAGCAGCACCACCCCCAACATCAATATCTGCACATTTTGTGTTGGTTATTGGAAATCTGGTTTGGACCATGACAGAATACCCACCTGCTCCAACACTAAAATTGGAAGAGACAGTTTGAGGGGATGTTAGGCTGTCTAGTGTGAGTCCGACTGTTTGCGCAAGAGTACCCCCCAACCTATCATAGACACCGATGGTTTCACCTGCAGCAAAACCTTGATATGTGACTGAAAAGGCACCCCCGCTATTAGGTGTAGTAGAGCCGGTATATGTGCAACTAATTCCACTGCCACCCCCAACATCAATATCTGCACATTTTGTGTTGGTTATTGGAAATCTGGTTT
>CAYHKI010000083.1:0-4660 GCA_964357165.1 uncultured Gammaproteobacteria bacterium
GAATTTGGAAAGATAGTTTACAGATGGGTCGTCTGCATTTAAGACAAGCGTGGAATTGGATTTTAAGTTTTCTACGACTTCTTGCCATTTTTTTCTGGTTGAGTCTATTTCGCCGTATCTGTCCAGTTGATCCCGGAATAAATTTAATAGAACAAGTACATCTATGTCTATATTTTGGGATATTGGCAAAAGTGCTGCCTCGTCGCTTTCCCAGACGGCATAATCGTAGTTTAGTTTTCCAGATACAGATGAGCTTGTAATCATTGTCGAGGCGATTCCACGCAGCAAGTTTGAACCCTGGCGGTTATGGATAACTTTATATTTTTTGGAAATGATATCGTAAAGAATTCTGGACGTTGTAGTTTTACCATTTGTGCCGGAAATGACTATGGATTTTAGCTTATTTTTCTCTGAGATCTTTTTTACCAGGTTGGGGTCGATTTTGAGTGCATAAAGTCCGGGGGCTGCAGTGCCACCAGTGCCTTTTAGTGTGTTTATTTTAAAAATTGCTTTTCCAAGTAGAAGAGCTGCCGTCAACCGAAAATCCATTAATATAATTGTACAGCTTGAGGCGACTAAGGTCTAACAACTAACGCTTAATGAATGAAAAAATAGGGTGGCGTTTGTCTTTAGTCCTTTTGCGATTAGCATCTCTTAAATCTCTTCCATTTTACTATAGTAAGAGTTAATATCTCGCGCCCAACCACCACCGTTTAAAACTGCAGGAGGAGCGTAAACGGGCATTATTTGGTCCGGAGTTATTAAACCTTTTGATATATATCGATTTTTTAATGTTTTCCCGACTGTATCTATAGCTACTTCCCAAGATCCAAAATGTGTTCTACCATTTTCGAATCCCCAAGCATTAAAACTGCCATTTGGAATTGCATTACCGCCACCCGATTCTTTCATGGCAATTGCAGGAATTAGGCGCCAATCTATGTTGTATTTGTCGGAAACCTGAACAATATAAGTTGAATATTGAGCCAGAGGTGTTCTTTTTAAAAACTTTTCAACCATTAATGGTCTCATGTCCTTAATTTCGGTGGCAATTACCGAACTTGATATTATGTTTTCTTCGGCAGTTTGAATTTGAGCATCAATTTGAAATGGGGTAGATACAATTGGAAGTTTAATGCTATTTTTTTCGAGGGTTAAAAATATTGCCGATACAATTATTAGTATGGGGGCTGCAAGTATCCAGGCAGATACTAGGGCAAGTTTTTTGATCATCTGATTATACAGATATAATAAAGCACTTATTGCGCTTTGTGTCAAATTGGAGAGGAAAGACTTTAAAAGCTTGTTTTTCCGCATAAAAATGCGGGCAGAATAATTAGCATTATAACAAACGTATGCTTTTTAATCAAAAATTGTTGATAATGGAAAGTTGACATTAAATTGACAAAAGTATAGGCTTTACCCCATTATTTAATTGATATGAACAGATTTGAGTTAGAAAGATGTGTAATTGCAGATAGCGGTAGTCCAATAGCACAGCACAGCACGAACCAGAGGTGTCTTAAGATAGCTTATGATCGCGGAAGGTGTTTTAGTCAGGATGTTCCTAGAAAAATTCAAATGGCAGAAAAAAGACACTCAAGAAGACTTAAAGAGTTAGAAAAACACAAAGTGGAAAGAGTTTTATCAAGAGTTCTTGCAGTTTTTAATGGTTTTGACGGATTTGACGGTGAAGTGTTTAGTAAAGAGCTAGCGTTCTTAAAAAGAAACGGGATAAATCCTAGATTAACCACAGAAGATTCCTCAATATAAATTTGGTATTTCAATGTTGCTTGTGAGTGGGTCGCGCCCTTCGGGCGAACCTCGCTCATCTCGCCCAAAGGGCGTATGAGCGGGAGGCGGTATTCGGATCGGACTCTTGCTCAATGTAACTCTGATCAAGCTAAATTGCTAGCGTTGCAGCTTGAATCACAAAAAAACACCTATATGTAAATTTGACACTTATTTAATCTTAATTGGGGTAGAAAGAGCTCTTTTAAATCGACTCACTATTTTTTTAGGCCTCAAATTAGAAAGTTCGTCTACAAAATAGTAGTCCATTACATAAGGGCTTGGTCTTGTTGCCATATCCCTAAGTTCTGCTTCGTCTAGCTGGACTCGAAATTGCTCATTGCCGTTGTCTTTCCTTACGAGTTTAAATCCTTCTGAGTTAACAAAAAAACTTTTTCTAGACCGCATGGGATTGTAGACCATAACTCCTATATCAGCACCTGATATTCTCAAAAATGCCTCAACTGATGGCAACTGTCTTAGTTGATTAACAAGTGCCACATTTGACAAAGCTCTTTGAATAGGGTCTGGATTTCTTACATTTTCCGGTAGAGTTACTCCAATTACCGCTATATCCCTGCGAGCAATACTCGCCAAATCTTTTACCGATAAGGCTGAAAGGTCAACACTTGCTTGAGTTTCGGTTACCATCGCAAAAGCGATTATATTGAATTATTAATCGTTAGTCAAAATAATCTGAGCGGGAGACGGGTATCCCTTCGATTTTTCTCAGGGTAAACTTCTCAACCCATCTCATTCCGATTTCAGTATTAGAAAATCTAATCCTAAAATCTGAGCGGGAGACGAAAATTATGCCGAACTAATTTTGATTCATTTTGGCAAACTAATGGAGGCTTATGAGCAAAAGAAAGATGATCCAGACTCTCTTTAAACTCTCAAGACCTACAGTAATTGCCGTATTTGCATCTCACGCTTTAGATCGAATACATTTTATCATAAATTTACCTAATATTTACTTAAAATCGTGAAGTTTTTGAAGACTTATTCAAACTCTTTCCAAAACCAAGTGTATGTATCTCCCTGTTTAAATCCGAGTTTGTTTCTTTCCATAATCCCGTTTAAGTCGTTTGTCGGAGCAGTATTGTGCATTTGCTCATAACCACGCTTCTTTAGAATAGACTCAGCCTCCGTAAGAAGCATTTTTAAGATGTCTTCTTTATTTGTATTAACTGCAACGAGTCTGAAGAGTAATGCAATTCTTCCGTCCTCAACAATTGAAACACTGCCAACAATTTCACCGTTATCTTCAACAACAAGCAAAGACTCGGGATCTTTTTCTATTTTTCTGGAGATATTGGCCTCTGAATCAGTCACTTTGTCGACTTTAAACTCATCTGATTTTCCGTAAAGTTCGATAAGGGCTTGATAATCAGAGGACTTATAAGATCTTACTTGCATATTTAAGAAGGTAAAGAAATCTTAATTTTCAAAGCCTTAGCAATCCTTTCCGCTACTGCGGTAGTAGGTTTCGCTTTTCCGTTTTCAATACGATAAAGATGGTTAAAGTGGATCTGTGCTTTTAAAGCTACTTCCTTCTGCGTTAGCTTGAGTTCTTCGCGTGCCTTTTTAAAAGTTTTTCCCAATTTGTCTAAGCTCATATGTGATTTCGATTATACAACTTTTAGCGAATTTTCTGCCATAACAATCCAACGGGAAACTTTTTCTGTTTAACTTAAGCTTTTTTGGTAAAAACAAGCGGATATTATAGCAATTTATTGTGCAGTTTCGTTTTTTGGGAGAGGTTTAGTTAAAACTTTAAATAAGTTTACAAGATCTATTGCCATTTTGGTTGCTTCCTCTCTGTCTAGCTGAACTTTATAGTTCCTTAAATAGATCGCTCTAAATTTTTCCAATTGTTCTTCTGTAATCATGTATTTAATATACAACTCTCTTAAGTAATATGTCACACTCCAATTTAGGGGTTGTATTTGTATATTTTGCTGTAACAATCCAAAAAGAAAGTTCTTCTGTTTAAATGAACGCTTTTTTGTTAAAATCAAACGCAGTTATGTGGTATTTATATTTAGACGAAAGTGGAGATTTAGGGTTTGACTTTGTCAATAAGAAGCCTTCAAAATTCTTCACAATTTCTATTCTGGCTGTGAGCGGAGTAGAAGACAACCGAAAATTAATAAAAGGCGTAAAAGTTACCTTGCGCCGAAAGCTAAACCCCAAAAAACACCGCAGAAGGATTATTGAGGAGTTAAAAGGGAAAGACACAACTTTAGAAGTTAAGCAATATTTCTACAATCAACTGAGTAAAGTTAACTTTGAGATTTATGCAATAACTCTCAATAAGAAAAGGGTCTTTGAGAGACTCTCTAAAGAGAAACCCAGAGTGTATAACTTTATTGCCAGACAAGTTATCGACAAAATTCCTTTTGAAAAGAACCACGCAAACAGGGTTGAGCTTATTATTGATCGATCCAAAAGTAAACCAGAGATTGAAGAGTTTAACTTCTATATCCGCTCTCAAATTCAAGGTAGATTAGACCCTAAAGTAACTCTTGATATGTATCACTGGGATTCGAAACAAAGTGCTGGACTGCAGGCTGCCGATATGTTTTGCTGGGGAGTTTTTCAAAAATATGAAAGAAGAAATACTAAGTGGTTTGAAACTTTTGAAAAGAAAGTAAAATTTGAGGATTTATACCTAAAAGGATGAGATGCCTTACAAGCTTGTTTTGTCCTAGCTTAGCCAAACAGATGGATGGAAACACTAAGAACAACTTATATCGGACTTATCACTCATCCAGGGTATATATTAACAACTCTGTCAAGTAATGTCAATTTCTGTACAGTATCAGGGTTTCGTTTACATCAGCACCATCAAGATATGATGGATTGT
>CAYHKI010000084.1:0-4648 GCA_964357165.1 uncultured Gammaproteobacteria bacterium
CAAGCTTCGTGGAATCTTCGGACGAAAGCAAAACTCCGTCTAATGATTTGATCATTTATTTTTCACCTCCCTTCGCCCTCTGAAGCTTTATGCGAAAGAGGGTTTTTGTTATTAGTTACTTCAAGTTGTTTCATTTTAGATTTTTGTGGGCTTCGGAAGGCAAGCCTCCTTTATCGAAACCCTAGAGTGTATCTCGTGAAATATATTAATGCAATATGGCTTTTTGGAATTTCGCTTATTAATTGAGATTGCGTCAAAAATTAAACTAAGTATTATTTTTTAGCCAAGCAAGGGTGCCGGCCCCGGCGTATAAGCTTAGCCTTTGAGCCGATGTATCATCGTTGTGGAGTTCATATTCCAAAGGATAATTAGTTTTGGAAAGATCCGGGTAAAACTCGGCATAGGATATGTGTGGGTAGAGATTTCTATTAAGGCATGCACAATTGCCGAATGTCGAAAGACCAAAACTACCGTCAGGTTGAAAAACTGCATTGAAACCCATAAAACCACCTCTTATATTTTTTGGAAGTTTTACTGTTGGGGCTATGTCTCTGAATACTTTTTCCATTGTATCCTCAACTTTATTTAAGTAAGTTTTTCTTTCTTTGGTGTTTAAATTAGATATCCAAATCCTCAGCTTAGGAAATTCGATTAGTGATGCAAATGGACTTAGGCCAAGAATGTGATCTTTTGGCTCTGTTTTGTGTTTTTTGTTAAACTCGAAATTGCGTCCTTCGAAATAAAAAATATCTCTTGCTTCTTTTAGGTTTTGTTCAACTGTAATATCACCATCTTTTAAAACAAACACCCGTTTTTGTGGATCAAAGTAAAATTCTTTAACCGGCGGAATAAACATTTCCAACTCTTGAGGATTATCGTTTTCGACCATTGGCATATTAAATATGAAATAGGTCTGGTATTCAAGTCTTGGCGACTATTAATGACAGGTTATTTGATAAGTGGGGTAATTATTGGGACGAGTTTATCGGCTATTTTTTGATATCCCTTGGCATTTGGATGGATATCGTCAAATTTTAAACTTTTGTCTGTTATGATCCCCTCTAAAATAGAGGGCACATAAATAGCGTTATATTTCTTAGCCAGACTTTGTAAGTCTGTTTCGTATTTTTGGTTAAAGACAAAAAATTTTATTCCCAATATGACAATTTTAGCGCCTGTAGGTTTAATTTTTGAGAGAATTAAGTCGAAGTTTTTTTTGGTAACATCTCTTTTTTCGTTTAGCAATAAATCATTACCACCAAGTTCAACAACAACTATCGAAGGATTTTTGGAAATAACATCCTTGTCTATTCGAAGAAGTGCATCTTTGGTTGTGTTGCCGCTGACTCCAGCATTTATGATTTTTACATTAAGGGTTTTACCTATAATGCTTGGAAAATCTTCGCCAACTCCTGCTCCTTGACCTGCTGTAATGCTATTACCAAAAAAAACGACAAGATTTGAATTATTTACGATGTTTTTGGGTTTGACAAAAGAAAGGAGAGTAAACGTCAAAATAAAAACTAATATGGCAGCAAAAATTATTTTGGGCAGCATATACTTTTATCATACACGGTTGGGGTCAATATTTTGTTTCTTTTGTAATATATGAGCGTAAATTTTTTAATTTATGTAAAGGAATCCGGCTGGCAATAGATAAGGAGAGTTGTGCTAAAGAGATTGAAAACGTAAAAACCAAAAATGTAAATAAAATTAGATTAGGTAGTGTATTTGGCAGTATGAAATTGCCAAGGATTCTCATGATAAGGGTGTGAATGAGGTAAACAAGAAATGACACTTCGGCAAAATACAACAAAACTTTTAATATGAACTTGTTGAGTTTTAGTAATATATCAGAATAAGCTAGGGCTGAGATTGCAAAACTTGTCGCGTATAAAAGCACCGGAATCCTTGTTGACCTTGTCGCAACATTTGTATCTCTAGCTTCCGATATTATATGGAGGCTTTCACGGGCGGCATAAGCGAGGGCAAGGATAGTAAGGACAGGTAAAACTATTTTTACCAACGAAAATATATGTTTTCTAATGGTTAATTCTTCAAAATATTTGGATTTTTCGGAAAGTGTAAAACCAAAAACAAAGTAAAATACCCAGGTTCCAAAAAATAAATATTGCTGTTGTTCATAGAGGCGCCACGGAAGATGAATAATTTTTTGCCCGTCGAGTGTAAAAATAAGGTATAAGGCAGCTTCAAAGATAAACAGCAGGATAATAAAATTTAACCTTAACTTTTTATATAGCCACAGCAACACCGGAAATAACAGATATAGTTGGAAAATCATTGAGACAAAATACAAATGGTAATCAATTTTGCCTAGTAAAATTAATTTCCAGGTAGGATAATCTATAAAACCAGGCTTGACCTGTGAATGCAGATAAATATAAATTATCAGACCCCAAAAACAATACCAAGGTAATATTCTTCCAATCCGTCTTGAGTAGAACTTCCAGATGTTGAAATTACCGCTGTATTTAGAATATAGGGTGTAGCCGGAAATAAAAATAAAAAGCGGTACGGAAAAGCGAAAATATTGGTCTATTGTTATAAAAACAGTCCAAGCTGTTGAGCCTTCGCTCCAGAAATGGAAAGACAGGCCAATGATGTGAATTAAAATTACCCCGATTATCGATAAACCGCGTAGTATGTCGAGTTCTATTAGGCGTTCAGGCTTACTTGTCATTTTCGGTATTATACCAATCAAAATATCAAAAGTGGATCGAAATTAATTCGTGATTATTTTATTTATTTTTTAGTTGGCTGTTTTTATTAAAATGAAGTTTAAGAATAGTACGAACTACCTAATTTGTCGGAGGAAGGTGGGCCGCCTTTGGCGAGCCTCGCTTTTTTAACGTATTTGACGTAAAAAAGTGGGAATTCCTAAGTCGTCTCCCCTTTTAGGTTCAAAGTAACAAACACTCCCTAAGAACAGGTAAACCATTCTTGGGTCATCAAAAGAACAAGATTAGAATAACCAATAAGTGGCGAATTAGCAACAGGTTGATAAGTCTTTAGCGCTTCCTTTCAGGAAGCGGGTTGATCACTAAAAGAAGCTTGGTTCTGAAGAATTGCATGAGAAATACGAAAGGCTGCAAGATCAATTTCTGTGGAAACACTTCCCATGGGGCCTATCTTGTGGCCTAGACTTCTTATAACTTTTGCTACATCTACATGAGAGACATTACTGTACCATCCATCACACTGTCAGCAAGTTCAAGAAGCTTTTGTTCTGCTTCACGGTCAGTTAAATGGTTGATATTCTTCTTGTTCACCTGTGTCTATTTTACCGAAGGTTTTGCCATAATGGGTGGCAAGAGCCATTCCTGCGTTAATAGCTTGATCAATTGTGGAATTAGGCCAATCTGTTATTCTATCTTTTGACATATATTCTGTTTATGCCTGCTTCGGGAATCTTTCTGTACCGACAAAAACACCACCGTCTAAAACATCTTGCCTTACAGATTCAATTGCACCCACTGCCATAATTGGACTGCGCAGTAATCCTTCCCGTGCGCAATACTCTAAAGTCATGCCTAACATAAGCTCAAGACTAGTTAAATGGGGTCCTGTGGTTATACCTTGCACTGATGCTACAACTTTTGAGGGATCTACTTCTTTTAATTGTTCAATAATAACTGCTCTTGTGTGTAAGGAAGCCATATAACGCAAAAGGTCCTCAATGGCACCATCTGTTGTTTTAGGGGGAACAGTTTCATTTGGATTAGGCCGAAAGCCTTTTTGTTCAGAAGCTAACCTGTCTGTCATTGATCTGATTGGGAAAGTAGTGAAAATCTTTTACTTGGGTAAAGTGGAGCTAGGATGTTTACGATGTCTTCTGGCTTAATTTCACCTGTGAATGGTGCGTGCTCTGCTCTAGCTACTCTGGGGTCACGACCAAGATCTGCTGGCCATGAGAGCCAAGTGTATTTACCATCTGTTCTTGTAAGAAACTCTTCATTAACCATTGCAATAACTGCCATTGTGTCAGCTAAAACAGTAAACTGTTCTTCTGGTAGTTGTTTAAGTTCGGGGTCGGATTTAAGAACACTCATCAGACAATTGAGGGCTGTAGGTTTAACCCTCCCTTTTTCGTCTCTTTTATCTTCCCAGTGGCCATTTAGCGAGGGCTTCGCCATGTTTATAATCATTGCTGGGGCATGACCGATACCAAAATCACCAAGTTGAACTCTAGTTACTCTTAAAAGGTCTAAGAGTTCTGTGCCCGACTTTTTTCTTAGCTGATCCTGAACGGACTCGCTTGTAAATGGCGCTCTTTTAACTTCTGGCCTGTCCATGATGGTGAATTTTATAACTAAGTACCGTAATTGTCAACTATAGGGTGACTACCCTAGTCGGCCTTTCCAGATTCCTTCTCAAGAAGTGCCTCAACCACTTTTTTAAGCTCTGACAAATCTTTATGAATAGTTTCCCAAACTCTTTCTATGCCTATCCCAAAATACTCGTGAACGAATATGTCTCTTGCCCCTGCAATCTGCTTCCAAGGGATTTGTTTGTGTTTTTCTTTGATGTCGCTTGGTAACTGTTTAACCGCTTCTCCGATAATGGCCAGCCTTCTTAAAACAGCATCTTGAGTCTCTGTATTTCTGGAAAATTGTTCTTCTGTTAAATT
>CAYHKI010000085.1:0-4631 GCA_964357165.1 uncultured Gammaproteobacteria bacterium
GTGCCGGCGAATGGAGTCGAACCATTGTCTAAGGCTTATGAGTCCTTCGTTCTGACCATTGAACTACGCCGGCCTTTTATTTTATTTAATATTTATATAGACCATACTATATTTTTGCGCCTCTTTCAAATTTTTATAGGCAGTTAAAAAAGTATCTGTTCACAACAAAATTATGCAAAGAGGTATAATTAAAGTAGATAATTAAATGAGTCAAATATGCTCGGTTCGCGTTTAGGATAAATCCCATTAGCGAGTTTGGCATTTTGTTTCTCAAAATATGTCCAAAAGAAAATCGGTATGGATGGTTGTTTTAATTTTGGCGGCCGTTGTTGCCGTGGTTATGCTTATGAACGGGCGCGATCAATATGCCGTCCAGCCGGTGGCCAGTCCGACACCAACGCCGTCAGCTATTAAGCCAGCCGCAAAAAAACCGCCGATTTCAGGTACCGCCCAACAGACACAGGCATACTCCGAGGTTATTAAGCAATACGTCGGACGTCAGATTCAATTTGATGTTAATTGTCAGGCGATACCAACGCAGACGACATTCAAAAACGGTACGGCCTTAATGTTTGATAATCGTTCAGGAGATGCTCGTACAATCAAGATCGGCGACGTTTCCTACGCCTTTCCCGGCTATGGTTACAAGATCTTAACATTGAGCAGTTCGACTTTACCTAAGACTCTCAATCTGAATTGCGGTTCGGCAGTCAATGTCGGTTCGATATTGATACAAAGGTAACTGTAAAAAAACTGCCAAATTTGACTCGGCGGTTTTTTTATTTGTTGCAGAGTTGGGATGCAGTTGAAGGAGCGATTGATTCTGGCCGATATTTAGAGGATTCATAGGTTTGCGGCAAAATAAAAAGCCGACTTGTTAGTCAGCATGACTTCAGCGATCTAAATAGACGACTCTTGACCAAGCATGATGTTCGCCATTATCATAGTCTCCTTGGTTAATGATGCCTCTTTCGACAGCAAGAACTGTTGGATTATTTTTATTTTTCCAATCATTAAATTGATTCTCTACGTTTTCTATGCCACCGTTTGTATCCATTATAACTCCAATGCCCATAGGATCCGCATCCTTGGCAGTAAATTTTGGCGACTTAAACAATTGCACCATTGCTCCATTGGCTAATTCAAGGTTGAACATCGTTGATCCTCCCGTATTTTCAAGGTAATACAACAATATGCTATAGATGGCGTATTGTCAATGTAATTATACTATAATTTTTAAAACTTTTGCAAGAGCAATCAAAAACACCAATTTTTAAGCTGTTTTTTGTTGCCGAGTATTAGGAAGATTTATCAATTTACAAATTAAAAAGTCCACTAGGTGGACTTTAAGTAAGGATGTCTATCGCTTTACGAAGGTATTTGCCGGCCATATCCCAATCAATAGGATCAAGGGCACTGCCGCTTGGACGAAGTCGGCCTTGAGCATCAATACTTACTACGTAATGAGCCAGCGGGCCAAGCAGATGAAGGGTGTCGGGACCAAGTCCACCGGCCACTGTAACCTCAAGAGACGTTCTAGGATTGATGATTTTTACAAATGCTTCTAACACTTGCGCATCCATTCCAAGTCCACGTCCCATACTTTTATCTAATAGCACGTAATCCAAAGCCTCTCGATACGCTAGTAGTTGCATAACAAGCTTGTCCGGGTCATTATCTACTTGATCAAGGGCGATACTATTAGCTTGCAAGATTATTTGAATGTTCGGATGTTTTTGTCGATACTCACGTAAGATCTCTGGCTTTGGCCAAATCATATCAAGTTTGGAGGGCGTTCATATTTTTGCCACCTAATTCGGTAGCCTTCAAAAGGTTATTCAAAACATCAATTCCCTCGTAGTCAGCATAGTGGAGAGTGTTAAAGAGCCAGTAATCCGTACTACGACCAGCAGAAACAAAAATATCAGCTATTCGCTTTTTGGAAGGAAATGCGACTGACCATTTCGTAGGTATATCGTTAAGTTTTTTGTAACTGGTCATTACGCCGATTCCTAGTTTATAATGAACTTCTCTGCCGGGTTTAGAATTGTTTCTAAAAACAGAAAGCATATTCCAAACTTGTTCAGGCGAAGTAAAATCGGTAATGCTTATATATGGAAATCTTATGAGCATTGCGTTCTCCTGTTTTCAAAGATGAAACCAAAATACACCAATGCGGTGTATTTTACAAGGATTGCCAACTAGGTCTGTCTTCCGGGAATTTGTTGCGGGGGCAACGAGATGTTGGAACTTGCAAACGACTTGTGGAGAAAGTTTTTAGATATTATTTAGATAAAGAAAAGCCGACTGAGTCGGCTTCACAAGTAGGAATTCACTTTTTCCATGGCCAGCTTTCTCTGACCACTGGCATTCGCCAACGCTTCATACTTTTTTCATCAAGGATAAATTCTGGTGCTGGAAGCCCATCATTTCTTACGGCATAGAAAATGCCGTCTTCTAGGGCTGGGTCATTGTGGTCATGGGGTTCGTCATAGTTACATTCAGAGTCATCCGCTTGGATAGGTTGGTATAGTTTCATATAAACCGCATTCTCACCATCAATACGGAATAACTCTCCAGGCTTCAGGTCTTCAAATGTTAAAGTCCTTTTTTTGGCCATTTTCTATTCTCCTCACCCGATCTGACATTAAAACAACAATACCACCGTTAGGTGGTATTGTCAATCTGTACTCGCTTCACTGCTGTAAACGGGCACTGCAGCACCTCGCGTGCCCGCTCGGTGCCAACTGCGCTCGCGCTTGTTGGTTGCGGGGGCAACCAATAGTTGGAACTCATTCTTGTAGCCAAAAGTTGGTAGAAAAAGTCTTTAGATTCTATTTGGAAAATAAAAATGAGGGATAATTCCCTCATCTGGCTACCTTCCTTTTAGGGAAGTCACCAATCTATCGGCTTCTTGTTCCTGCTCTCTCTTGTATTGACGACTCTCATTACGGCTTTGTTTTTGTGACTTCGCATCCTGTTTTTTCCTTGTCTCTCGTCCGATGCTATCGAGTTTGATTTCAAGTTCTTTGAGTTCCTTGATTTTGCTGAACTCTTCTTCCAGACACATATAATCCTTAGCATCTTTGGTAAAGTACAACTTCCACCGAGTAGTCCAGGGAACATTGCCCAGGTACATCATAACGCTGAGTTTGTGTTTCTTTGACTCACCCTCTAACGTCCAGTGGGACAGGGATATTGATTCGGTATCTTCATCGGGATGGTACTCTACTTTCCAGTTCCAAGATGTATCCGAGACCTTTTTCAGCAGTTCATTAGCAATTTCAGCAATTTTTGCTGGTTTCCAGTAACTGATGTCAATTTCAGCCATAATTCCTCCGTTGTCTAAGGACTGCGGAGATATTACCAGAAGAGAGGTTGTTAATCAATGTCTCCGATGTCATTCATGACATTCACTAAGTTCACCAACTTTAAAATTTTGAAGGAAGATGATAACATCTAAAAATGCCATATATTTTATTAGATGAATCTGGCGACTTAGGATTTTCTTTTAAGAAAGGCTCTTCCAAGTTTTTTATTGTTACAATAATTTTTATCGAATCAAAAAGGAATTTAGAGAAAATTGCCAAAAGAGTCCACAAGACTTTAAGAAAGAAATATAAAAAGGTCGGTGTTTTGCACGCCTATATAGAAACACCAGTAACAAGGCAAAGACTTTTAAAAGAATTGGCTAATACGGATTGCGGTATTTTGTTGGTGGTTTTAAATAAGAAAAAAGTTTTTACAAAATTGCAGGATGAGAAGTCAGTTTTATACAACTATGTTACAAATATTTTGTTAGAGCGTTTAATGAATAAAAAACCGATTCCAATTGATAAGCCAATTATACTGATTGCTGCCCAGCGAGAAACAAATAGGTTTTTAAATGAAAATTTTAAAAATTATCTGTCTAAACAGATTAACAATAACCATAAAATTTCACTAAAGGTAGAAATTGCTACTCCAGCCGAAGAAAAATCATTACAGGTAGTTGATTTTGCATCTTGGGCTATATTTCGTAAATATGAGTTCGGAGATGATAGTTACTATAACTTGGTCAAAGTGAGGATTATAGAGGAAGCGCCACTATTCCCCTAAAAACAAGGCCCCACCGCTTGAATGAGACGCCTTACGGTATCCCAACGGTGAGGTCTTACTTGTTAACTCCATTATAGCACAACCTAGGCTTTAAAAGCAAATTCTGTTGATAAGGTTAGAACCTGACCCGAAAAATTCAAAAAATCAGTATTTCCTTGAAGGAAACGTATTCTTACATTTCTGAAGAGCAAATAAATATAGTCTTTGAAAGTTCTAGGTTAGAACCTCCAAGTAATGGCTCTAAATATGGAAAAGCAGACGATTTTACGTCTGCTTTTCCTGTCCTGTTGCGGGGGCACGATTTGAACGTGCGATCTGCGGGTTATGAGCCCGCCGAGATAGACCACTTCTCCACCCCGCTTTGTTATAGTAGTTGAGTTTTGAGAAATAATCAAACCAAAACAAACCAACCCCGACGTTACATCGGGGTTGGTTTGTTTTAATACATTCGAATTTCTACTCTCAGTACTTCCTCATTCTCATTCGGTCGTCAGTATTTCGGAGTCAGAGTTTATCCTGAGATTAAAGTCGAA
>CAYHKI010000086.1:0-3215 GCA_964357165.1 uncultured Gammaproteobacteria bacterium
CGCCTGTAGCTCAATGGATAGAGCACTGGTCTTCGGAACCAGGGGTTGGGGGTTCAATTCCCTTCAGGCGCACTTCTCTACGCTCAGTGCAAACACAAAAATGTGGCATGTTTATATATTAAAATGCTCAGACAGTAGTTTATATACAGGCATAACAACTGATATTAAAAGAAGGCTAAAGGAGCATAATGACGGTAAAGGATCAAAGTCTGTTTTAGGAAAAAGACCAGTACAGGTTGTTTACAGCGAAAATGCAGTTAATCAAGTTGAAGCAGCAAAAAGAGAAAGAGAAATTAAAAGTTGGAGAAGAGATAAAAAATTAGACCTAATAAATACAAGCTCGCACCAATAGAAGCTTTAGCCTCAGGAGCGAGCGACGTAGGCCTTTAGGCCGAGGAACGTAGTGACGAGGCCCAGTAGCTCAGCGGTAGAGCAGTTGCCTCTTAAGCAATTGGTCGTGAGTTCAAATCTCACCTGGGTCACAGATTTACCAATTTACTCTATTCCAACTGAAATTTAGGATAATTGAAAATAAAAATTCCTACTCTCCGTCAATGCAGTTTGCGAAACAGACATAAGTGCTAGGAGGCAATAAACGGGTAATTCGTTGTTGTTCTGCCTGGCTGAAATTATTGCCCTCAAGATATAAAGTTAAAAGATTTTTAAGGTATTTTATTTCTTCGGGCAAAGTTGTAAGTTTGTTATTTTCTAAATTTAAATCTTTTAGGTTGCTGAGATTACCAATTTCGTGAGGGACAGAAATCAAGGTATTATCAGCCAATATAAGAAACTCGAGTGTTTTAAGTTTACCTATCGAAGAGGGAATTGTAGTTAGCATGTTGAAGGATAAATTCAACTGCTTTATATGTTTGAGATTACCGACATTCTCTGGTAATGAAGTTATTCCATTCGTATCTAACTCTAGCTCTACAATAGAGGACAAATTATCAATATCGTTTGGCAGTACTAATGGGGTATTATTGCTGTGGAGTAAGAGGTTTTTCAGATACGGCAGTTGATAAACTTCTTTTGGGAATTGTTTGAAATCTTTTAATTCTAAACCCAAATAACAAACATCTTCTCGCTCAACTAAAGCTTGTTGAATATCAAAATATATCCTTGTATCTGGACCGCAAGTTGTATCATCAAATTTGCCTATAACAGGTGGAGGTGTTTTCTGATTGGGGGAGGGTAAATTAGTTGGTAATAAGCTAATAATTGACGGTTCAGAATTGTTTGATAGAGATTTGGAGTTAGTTTTACCTGTCAAGTACATATAGATAAAGCCTATAGTGAGGATACTAAGCACAGCTGTGATTATTAGAATAATTGGTGTAAAACCTTGCTTCATAATATCAGCATAGCAATATTTTTGGTTGCAAACAATATAGTTCCTTGAGATCAGATATAATGGTCTGATGTTCTAGGTAAGTACCGTTTGGGTCACAAGCATAGAAATAATTGACAACAAAGTAAATAATCGCCAATATACCTTCATTATGAGTAACAGCATTGAGACACCAATACATGTATCTTTAAAGGAAATTAAAATCAAAAATTGGCCAGAACTCAGAAGACAGAACCAGCGTGATTTCGAAGTTAACTTAAAGCCATTATTTGAGAGGTTAGACGAGTGGCGAAAAATTCTTCTATTGGTAGACCAACACCAAATAGACGGTCAGACCAAAGACCATCATTTTAAGAACCTCAATCTATAAATAAGACAATTCGATTAAACTTTAGATAAAGTTTTGAAGTTTAAACAAACTCTCGTTTTGGTCAAAATCAAAAAAACCAGCCTCTTTATCAAAAGAAAGCTGATGTTTATAAATTAGTCTAATGGTTTTGTATCAAAATACTTTTGAAATTCATCCATCCACTTCTTAACCTCTTCGGGGTTATCCATATGATGCTTCATTTCCTCCATAACTTTAATATGGTCTTGATCACCCTTACCAGCCATTTCCATTCCGTGTTTTTGGCTATTTACAATCATTTCCTCAGAAGTTTCACCATGGATAAGTTCATCGCACGGTCCGTGTAGTTCCTTACATGTCATTGTCTTCATAAAATCACCTCCATTCCAGAACCCCAGATTATAGCATAAAAAAAATCAAGATTTAAAGTAATGGATGATCTATAGTGATTCCATATTTAGCAAATCCAAAATCTAATAACTCTTTCATTTCTGCTCTTCTATTTTGACTTGCTAAAATCACTCCTATTAACTTCATACCATTATTTTCGGCATATGTTACCAAACAATAACCAGCTTCCCAGGTAAAACCGGGCTTGATACCACGTACACCGGGATATGTAGTCAATAAACTTGTTTGATTGTATAAATCATAGGCTTTGTGTGTGTTTGTAGTATCTAAAAAAATATGGTCTGTAGCTGAGATTTTGCGAAAGGATGGATATTTATCCCAAATGTAATGAGAAAGTACCGCAAGATCTCTTGCAGTCGTGTATTGGTTTTCCCCGTCAACATCCAGTCCAGATGCATTGATAAATTTTGTGTCATTCATGCCAAGAAGCTTTGCTTTTTCATTCATGTGAGCTACAAAAGCATCCTCGCTGCCAGCAACATTTTCGGCAATGGCAACCGCCGCATCATTGCCGGAAGAAAGCATTAATCCATAAAGCAAATCCTCAAAAGTTAACTTTTCACCCTCCGACAAGCCCATCGTGTCCTCACCGACAGTTGCTGCATTTTTTGAAATAGAAAAAACATCATCAAGTTTTTTTGAATCAAGAGCAACCAAAGCAGTCATTATTTTAATTGTAGAACCTGCAGGTAGTCTTTCGTCACTTTTTATTTCAAAAATTAGCTCAGCATTATCAAAATTAACCAGAAGTGCAGATTTTGCGCTTTGAGCTAAACTTGTATTAAGATTGTTTACAACCTTGTCATTTTTAACGAACCAATTATTTATGAGTTTGATTTCTGTTTTTTTCCCAAAAACCATAGGAATAGGGGATTTAAAATCAATATTGTCGGAGTTTAGTAAGAATACAACACCTGTGACCACAATAAATAAAATAAAAAATAACAACAATATCTTGCGCATCTGAGGTTGTTACTCTTTATCTTATTAAAAATAAATTTACTTGGCAATCTTAAGAATTTTGTAGGCTACCTTACCGTCCGGAACAATAATTTCAACCTTATCACCAACTTGCTTACCGATTAAAGCTGAACAGATAGGGGAACT
>CAYHKI010000086.1:3225-4625 GCA_964357165.1 uncultured Gammaproteobacteria bacterium
ACATTTTACCTTCAGTAGGATCAGCTTCAAGACCGCTTACAATTATAAATTCCCGTGTCGATTCGCCATCATCTACAGTAACAGTACATCCAAAAGTGACATGATCAGAACTAGTAGCCTCAACAACGTCTGCAGAACGAATCAAAAGTTTAAGAGTGCGCAGTCTGGAATCTATATAACCAAGTTCCTCTCTTGCGGCGTGATAACCTGCGTTTTCACTAAGATCTCCCTGCTCACGTGCTGAAGTTAATCTTTTAACTACACCAGGTCTTTTTTCCGTCAGCATTCTTTGCTCTTCTTTGAGTTTTTCAAAACCAGCCGTTGTTAATTTTATATCAATAACTTTTTTCATTGCATGATTATACTAATAATTGAATCTTAAATGTAAGTTTTTCTGGAAATTCTAGTTTTTTAAAGTTTCAGAAATTTCATGGTGTAACACTTTTTTCAAATCTACAGCAGCTTGAGTAATCTTTTCTCCGATCTTGTCAGCTTTCTGATTTAAATGTTTCCAAATAGTTTCTTGCGACTCATAATTTAAATTAGCTAAAAATATTTTCTTATCTCTTTCTGTTAACTCATTTAAAATAACATCGATAATTGTACTATGTAATTGTTCATGGGCAAGTTGTTCTAGTTTATCCTTTTCTTCTTGCGAAATCTCCATTTCACCAATTGCGAAAATTAGTGAATCAAGATTAATTATATGACTATAAAAATATCGACGCATATTAATTTGCCGCCTTAACAGGTCCTAGTGGAATTGTATCACCAGGATCGTCTATAAAAAAATACAAAACTGCTCCTTTTCTTGGTCCTGTATGATAACCTAGAGCCTGCATAACTTCTGGTGAACCTCCCAAATGTTTTCCAGTCCATTGTGCCGGTCCGGCATCACCAATATCTGTTACAACCGATTGTCCTGTTTTGGGATTTACAAGAAGCATTTTTCTAAATTTGAACCAATCACGATAATGTGAAAGTCTTGTTGCATAGCTTGGTGCCAAAAAAGTTTGAACAGCAATGTACCACTTTTCTTGCTCTTTTGCTTGCTTGCCAAAGTCAGCTTTAGTCTTTGCAAAATAACCCCATGCGCCGCGTCCAGGAGCCATACCTGAAGAATACACAAAATTATTAGCAACAACATTATTATCTAAATGTCCAGCCATTGTGTCACCGGGATAGCGAACCAAATGTTGTTCCGCACCAATTAAACCATAACTTCTATTTAGTCGCCTGTCATCGATCTCGGCACTCACAGTCATACCCAGATTAGAAGATAAAATATGACCAATTATTTCTTCCTCATTGGGAGTAAGTGCTCTCATCTCCTTAGGAAGCATTAAAGCCAACTTCCCCCTCATTTGATCCATTTTATCTACTTTTTGAACAGTTTCAGC
>CAYHKI010000087.1:0-4618 GCA_964357165.1 uncultured Gammaproteobacteria bacterium
AAGATTCTAATGGTAGATTAGTAGATGTAAGCGAGGACGTACGTTATGCCAATAAACCAATTTTGGTTTTTTATTATGGGAGAAAATTTGATGCTTCCGATTCTGATTTGGAGGTTATTTTGCGTATTAAAGGTGAGTTTGCGGATTTGGCGATTATGCCGGTGATTGTGGAAAAACAATCGTATAGTATCCAGCTACTTAAACCCATCTTTGGTGAGGTATTCATTGATGAATCGAATGTCCAGACAGAGGCTTCGATTGCTCTTAGGGTCCAGGGTTATCCTGCAACTATAATTTTAGACCAAGATCATAAAATTATTCTTCTTAAGAACGGTATGCTTCACGAGCCTGATGTGGCACAAATTAGAGATACAGTAAGTGCGCTTTATTAGAGGTAGAATTAGTTTTCAGTTAGCCCTTCCTTAGAAACATCTTCAATTGTACCTAGCAATTGCCTTAATATCTTATAATTATATTTTTCTTTGACTTATAGTAGTTTAATTGAAAATCTTGCGCTTTCTCAGAAAATAATTTATTCTTAAGTTATGCCAGTCACACCGGTTGCAGGAGTTCCTCCGCAGGCTACGCTTGATCAATTCAGAAGAAACACAGAGCCATCACCCGCTTTCGCCCCCTCTCCACTTTTTGATTTTCCAGGTACACCTAAAGGTAATTTCTATACGCAGAATGGCCAGATAATTTTAGCTGCCATTGTGGTTATCATGCTTATAATTTTTTTCTTTATAGATACCGTTGGCAAAATTGGATCTGGATTTTTTTTCTAGCTTCAAATTGATACCCATAGTTCCTTGACACTATAGCTTCAAGTCTTATACAGTTGTATTAGAGGAGTTATTTAGTGGATCAGCCTGCCCAAAACAACGAAAAAACTCAATCCGCAAATAGTGCGCCAAGTGTAAAGGCTTCAGGCGAAAATTCTGATATTGCTGGGAATTTAAAGAAGGCAGGACTCGCTTTGATTTTGATTTTACTAGGACTGGGTGCACTTTGGGGGATTGTAATGTTACTGGGCATAAAGACAGAACCATCCAAGCAGAATACTCAAAATACGCAGGAGCAGGAATCTACAAAAGGCGGAGGAACAAATCTACAAAATACAGTTTATGGGAGGGTTATAAATGTGGATGCTGATAACGGGATAGTTGAAGTGGAAACCCAAGATGTCTCTAAAAAGATATACAAAATTAAGGTGGAAAATAATATTAAAATCGAAAGGCCGCCGGTTTCTGATGGACGCGGCGGGGCAGTGGTTATGCCGGCAACATTTGAGTCTATATCTGCGAATTCTATTGTTAATATTTTAGTTTCTGAAGATTTAAATAAGACTGGTGAATTTACAGCAATTCAGATATTATTGGTTGTTTAATTATGAGATTTATTGCTAAGGGTTTTTTTGTTATTACAATATTTTTTGCAATTACTTTTTTTGCGGCCTCGGTGCTGCCCAAAAAAGCCATGGCAGATACGGGACTAGTCAATGAGGGTTATGGATGGGCAAAAGAGGTGGCACTAGGAGCTGCAGCCAGTAAAACTTTAACTTTTAAAACTTTTTCTGCAAAGACCGGCAGTGCGCTTCAGGCTGATTCAATTTCAATCGCTGTTGTTCCGGATTGTACTAATTTTGTTTGTGGTCCGTCGCCGGTAACTTACAGTTACAGCTGTAATGGTACTTGTTCGGCAAGTGGCATTGTGACAATTTCAGGTATTGCAACCTGGGGCAGGTATTATATTTATAGCAGTGTTAATAAGTCCGGTTATCATGAAACTATTAACCCAAATTACTTTTTTGGTACTACGGGGTTTAGTGCTGGAACTAATAATGTTGGTCAGTATGTTTATTTAACCTGTACTACTGCATGTGCTTCCGATTCTTACCGATTGCAGATTACGAAGCCTGTGCAAAATGTTTGGTATAATTATTTACCAGCTCCTCTTGCGAACGCTAATCCGGGTTATGCAGTACCGGGCGGAAGTTCTGCAGGAACATCGGTAAGCGGAAGAATTGGTTTGGCCGGCCCCGGTCCTCTGGCAGGCCCTTTTCCGAGAGTATTAACTTTTGCCGGTGCTTTTTCTGCTGGCACAGCAGAAGGTTGGCTTAGTGTGAGCGGCTTTGTGTCGGATAATCAGAATAATTTTTCTGGTAGTAATGCCGGATTCAATTTTGGTTACGATAAAACAGCCCCCATTGTTTCGTGCTCTGCTTCAAAAGTTGGTTCGAATTACCAGATTAATTTAACATCTTCAGATGTAAATGGGGTGTTGGCGGTGTCGGGAGTGAGTTATGGACAAGTGCAGGTGAGTGATAATGGAGGGGCATATGCTAATTTGCCGTCCGGTTCCGGTTCATTTTCCGGAACTGTCAATTATGCCTACACTGCCGGCCATACTTATACATTTCGGTTTAGGGCTGCAGACAATGCCCAAAATGCTTCTGGTCTAAGTGGTATCGGGTTTTCTAATACATCCGGTTATGTCACTTGCACAGTGCAGCCAGATGCACCGGCGGGGTTAGTGACTACACTTCCCCCAGGTTGTGTTGGTGTGAATTGGGGAGGGGCAAGTATTGGTTTTGGATGGACGGCGAATTTAGTACCGCCAGCAGTTGATAATTACACAGTTCAGGTGTCCAAAAAGACCGATTTGTTTGCTGCGGGTAAAACTGCTTCAAGAATTGTGGCAACGTCACCTGTTTCTGTTAGTACAACGGGTGCGCTAACACCTTCTCCGTCCTGGGTTGATGGGGGTTCTGCGTTGGTTGGTGCAACTGGACTAGATCAATTTTTACCTGGTGTTATTTATTCGTGGGAAGTAAGAGCAAACAATAGTGTTTTGGGTAATAGCGCTTGGACAATTGGAACAGATTTTTCTGTTCCTCTTTGTCCGCCAACTGTACCGATACATTCGGTATTGCCTTGCGCGTCGACTGTTGATGGTAATGGTTTCTCTTATGTTTCCGGCAATTCAATAACTTTTAGTTGGGGGGCAGCGGCTGGGGCAACAAGTTACGAAATTCAGTTTCAGGGAGATAATGCAAATTCGCCAGGTTTTGATCCTATACTTGGTGATTTTACAAAACAACATGTAAAGAACCTTGCTGCAATAAGTGGTACAAGCATTACTGGTACTGGTGCTATGTCTACGGTATGGACTGTCGGCGGTGGTGCTAGTATTTTCAATGCATATTTTGGTAGAAATCCCTCCTGGGGTCTTGGCACACCTGCAGCTCTAGTATTTTACACTAGTACATCTTTGCATCCGACGCCTATCACATATCAATGGCATGTTAGGGCAGTTGGTGCAAGTGGTGCAAAAAGTGCCTGGGTTGGCGGTACACTGATCAGTCCTGTGGCTTGTCAATATGATTTGCAGGTTGAATTTGTCAATAGTACTTGGCAGGATAGTGCGAATAATTATATTCATCCGGGTATGAGTTTTCAACCAAACGATACGGCAAGAGTTGATGTTAAGGTAACAAATTTAAATACTACTGGTTCTGTTTCACCTGTCTCTGATTTATATATTTATTATCAATCCGCTGGTGTACCTATTTGTCCTACAGCAGCCACGATGGTTCCGGGTGATGCGGTAGGTACAAGCCAAAGTTATCCTATCCCGTCAATTGCCTCTGGGGGAACAAATTTTGTGACGATTTCTGTGATGTTTCAAATTGGCACAGCTGGTGACACAGCCTATGCTATTGCCGACCCTTTATGTCTAATTGATGCGTCTCCGTGGACAAATAATGTAGCCACGCAGACATATTTTGTTGATGCGGACGGGTTTTTTGAAACGCAAGGTGGAGATGTCGGTTCGGCGGGAGCCTCTGGTATTGGTACGAGTTTTGATTCGTCAACACTGGCCACACCACTTTATCAATCGGACTATGTAATTGCAGCCAATAGTATTGGGACTAGGGTTAATACAAGAAAATGGAAAATGGCAAGCTATACATCTAAACAAGTGCCAAATGGTGGAATTTATGAATATTTTGCAGTCAGGTTTTTGACTCAGGCACAGTTAAACCCGACTTGCGGTAATTTTAATAAGCCGCCGCTTGCTTATTGTAGTGGCAGTTTTACATTTAATACCGGAGGTGCTTCCCCAAAAACTGCACCGACAGTAGATCAGGTTATTTTTGTGGATGACGATTTAATTATAGAGAGCGATTTAGTATTGAATCCAGATGTCACTTTGATTTTTATAGTTAAAGAAAACATAAAGGTTTCTCTTGGGGTCAAGGAAATTGACGGTGTTTTTATTTCCAAAGAAGGTTTTACCGATTCTAATGTAGCGGCATCTGCCTCGGGAGTGGCTTTGGCAACAGACTTATTAACAGTTAAGGGGGCTGTGTATGTTGATGCAATTGGGGGAACTATGGATCTTAGGCGCTATTTTACAGGTCCGTTTAACAATACAACTCCTTCTGTAAAGTTTATATTTGAGCCAAAATATCTGGCAAAACCTAGTGTTATTAACATGATTGGGGTCAAATCAATTAAGTGGAGGGAGATAAATCCATGACACAAAGTGTTATGGGGTAGGCCCGAGTTCTAGAAACGATCGCAATCCCCTAGAAGGAATTTGATTAAGGTACGAT
>CAYHKI010000088.1:0-4543 GCA_964357165.1 uncultured Gammaproteobacteria bacterium
ATATCATCTCAGGCGATCAGACTTTATTTCTCGGGCAAATCGGCGAAAGCTGGAAGATTATTGACCCAATCCGAAATGCTTGGGACAATGTCGGCCCTACACTTCAAACCTACGAACCAGGTACATGGGGACCGATAAATGCGGATAAAATCATCAAAGACGATAATCGCCAGTGGCTCACTCCAATTTTGTCAATTTGCAAAATCTAAAAAAAGAACATCAATATCCAGAATACTCAAAATATTTTTCTTTTGGCAGCTTTTTTCACAGTGCGACCGGTCCACACTTTTGTAAGAAGAACCCAGAGACAATATCAATATCCGCCTGCGAAATGACGCCATCGCCGTTAAGATCATATGCCTTGTTAAATTTAGGATCGCCGACTTTTGTTCCGTTTGCACTAGAAATTAATGACATGTCAAGTATTGTAACCGTTCCATCATGATCAAAATCCACCTGTGAACAGGTAATAGCAGGTGGCGTAGGAGTAGGATTTATTCCAGAAACATTAAAAGTAACAGTATTAGACACTGGTGTTACCCCAAAAGCTACCAACACAGCCGCATAAATACCGCTTTGTTGTATAACCTTTGGCCCCACTGTCGTTTTTCCACTTACAATAGGTCCGCTATCATAAACAATAACCCCACCGTTGGTATTTTTGACAACAAGGGATATTTGGCCGTTTGATATCGGAGAAAAACTAAAAGACACACTATTACCACTAACTACAGGTTGATTAAGTATCCATGTAGTAATCACGTCAGCCGTTTTGGTAGTCGTATTTTGAATAACAGTCCCTCCAGTACAAAGTGGTGCACACACAATCATTCTGTAGAGTGTCGATGGTAATAGATTTTGCGCAATATATGAAACCATAGGGTTATTATTATTTACTGTACCCTTAACACATTTAGCACCAGCATTTGCACATGAACCTAAGGAATCAGGATAGACATTAACCTCGTATCGCCAATACCAATTGGCAAAAGCTCTTCCGTCGGGAGTCGCAATTGTCGAACCACTTTGCAAAACCGAACCGCTATATGAATTCACCCGAACATTGTAATTAACTGTCGACCTTGGCCAATATGTATAAGGCGCAGTCGAACATGTCGTCCCGGACGATTGACAATTAGCTTTTTTGTTGCCGGTGTCTGTAAAACTGACATAACCAATTGGCATTTTCCAATTAACAGAAAGCGATGGTGCGGGTTGAGGAGATGTTAGTGGTGGTGTTAGTGCAAATGGAGTTTTTCCTGGATTATTAACAATCACAGTCCAAACAACTAAACCAACAACTACAACTACTAACAACGCAAGCAATAAAAATAAATTATTAGATTTATACTTAGGAGTCCTAAATATTTTTCTTTTGGCAGCTTTTTTCACAGACTGTACTTTAAGTAAAACCGAGTCCTATAGACTTGTCAAGTCCCCTTTTTTATTTCTTTACCATCAGCTTGGCGAACGGAGTGCCCACCAAAAGCAATACGCAAAGATCCAACCATTCTGGCAAAATAAGACTTCTGGATTTTTTCATCTGTTTCCGATTCGCGTCTTATCTTAAGCGACCTTTCTATTATTTCTATTGGCAAATCATTTTCTTTTGCATAGTCAACCGTCCAAACAGCCTCACCCGAAGCACTGCCAATAACTCCGGCAACTTTTTCCATTTGTGGGTCAGCATCAAGCGCCTCAATTGTCCGTTCCATCATGAAGCCGGAAATCAAAGTACCTTTTTGATAAAGCTTTGCAACCTTAAGCAAATCTAAATTGTAGGGTGATTTTTCCATTACTCCAAAACCTTCGCCAATCGACTGCATATACCCGTATTCGATAGCGTTGTGAACCATTTTGACAAAATGACCGGCCCCACCTTCTCCAAAAAATTGATGGCCGCCATTTGGCTTTGAAAGTGAATCCAATAGGGGTTTAACCCCTAAATAGGCCAACCTGTCCCCACCAACCATCATTGGATATCCAGCCGTACGTGCGATAACCCCACCGGAAACTCCAATTCCCAAAAACCTAATACCCTTTTTGCCAAAAGAATCGTATCTTAGGTCTGTATCAGAAAACCGAGAATTGCCGCCATCAATAACAATATCTCCAGCCTCAACAAATTTTGAAACTTCTCCGAGAATTTCCTGCGTCGCTTCCCCCGCTGGCAACATCGACCAAACAATTCGAGGTTTCTCGAGTTGCCTCACCAAATCCTCAACCGAGCTTGCTTCAATTAAGTTGTCTTTGAAATTTGCTTGCCCTTCGAAGCCTTGGCGAAGGAGGGAGATTTTGTCTGGACTTCTGTTCCAGACAATCACCTCATGACCTTCTTCCAGAAGTTTAGAAACCATCCTATTGCCCATTTTTCCGAGGCCTATAAAACCAATTTTCATTTACCCTCCTTAATATCTCTTAAAATACCATTTACTCTTTTCAGCTCCGTAAAATATACCGCGGCAGACTTTGTATCTCCCGCCCTAGCACTTACAGATGTTAGCCTTTCCAAATATCTAGGCATCGCTCTTGCGGCAACAAATCCATTAAAACTTGTTCTTTTTGTAGTACCAGTTACTTTTTGATAAAAATCAGTTTCAGCTCTCCCAGGTTCTGGTGCCCACGAAAGACCAGCTTGTTTATCTGCAACAGCAGCCTCTACCACGCCCCCAGCAATTGGGTTGTTCTCTAAATATTTTCTCATTATTTCACCAGCTCTACTTTTATCCGAATCGCTTATATAAAAAACTATATTATCTGTCCTCTCTAAAGTTCCTTTTACACCTGTAGCCTTTGCATTAAAATCTATCCCAGCATCAAACATCTCCATAGATAATTTAGCAAAATGTTCCTGATTTCTAGTGGCTTCTTCCGGCTTTATAGTAAGATAAGCCCTGGTTCTCCCCTCTCTGGGATTTCTCCAATATGCAGTTGATTTATTAAAATAATAAGCATGATCTCTTGTTGCTACAGTTTCTCCATCAAAATGAAAGCCGTTTGTGCCCTCAGCCCGAGATAGAGCTGCAGTTACAGACTTCGCACCGACCTCACCACTTCTAGAAGTAGCAATCTCAGCAGACTCATCCCAAAATTCTTTCATTGCAATTTTATGTTGTTCTAACCCATCTTTCGGCATCGGAGGTGCATCCTTCCTTTTGATTAAGTCTCCATACACTGTTAATAAGATCCTTCCAGATAATGTCGGCTCATCGTCGTCGTCAAATGCATTAGTATTGCCAATCAGAAAACTTTCGGGTTTTGGGGGATTCTTAGAGTCTAACTTAAAACCATCCGCAATTTTATTGTAATCTATAGCAGGAAAAGCAATTCTTTTGTTTTCAACACTAGCTGGCTTAACTGTTGGCTTATCCAAAACCTGCTCAACAACCTCTACGTTGTCCATATTCTTAAGTATAACAATCTCTCAAATTTCAATATCAGAAATAACATAAGTCTTAACCGGAAATTTTCGGTAAAGTATTGCAGGATATCTCTGCATGTCATTTTCGGCTGCCTCGATCATAATCTCAAGCGCTTCCTTCTTTTCCTCCCCAAACATCAACACTACAAAATTCGTAAAATCAGAAAGCGCACTGATAGTTAAAGTTAATCTTTTTTTAAACTTATCATCAACTTCTTCCGCAACAACAAAATCTCTAACTTTTGTGGCTTGCGAATAAGGAAATATTCCGGCTGTATGCAAATTTGCACCAACACCCATCAGTCCAACTCTATTTGGAAACTTTTCGAACAAATCCTGCATTTTTTTCTCGTAAATTTCTCCCGTTTTCAAAAAATCTTTTCCGCACAAATATTTATAAAACGGAACATGATTCTTGTCACAAAACTTTTTAACTCCTGCTTTTTTCAAAAGCTTCTCGTTACTATTATTATGATAAGGCTTTCCAAACCTTTCATCTCCAACACAAACAGCTCCGGGTAAAAACCCTTTGTCCGAAAACTGCAGGATTTTCTTGTAATCAATAGACTTTCCACCGGAAAGTACCAGAAGAGTCTGGTTATCTACTATCATAAGAAGAATTTCTTGCGCTTTAGCTTGTCCTTCTTCTTTATTTGCTACTTTTATGAGCTCCGTCATATATTAATTTCCAGCTGGATCCTTCACCCGTATCTTCAATTTCAACCCCTATTTCAAGAAGCTGGTTCCTTATCTTATCAGATTCCGCATAATTTTCCTCTTTTCTTAACTTGTCTCTCTTCTTAATAAGTTCTTTTGCTCCCTTTGGAAGCACTGCTTTTTTAACCTCAGCCAATCCTAAACCCAAAACCTCATCCATTTTTATAAGGACTTGATAATCGTTATTTTTTAAAGCGTCATGAAAAACCGCAACAGCCCTTGGCATATCCAAATCATCATTTATTGCATTTGTAAACCGGTCGATAAAACGACTGACAGGACCCGTTTCGTTAGTATTTGATATTTGACTCCTAATAAAATCAAGCGTCCTTTGGGCACTTTCCAGCCTATCCCATGTAAAATTTAATTTGTACCTGTAATGTGCAGTCAAAAATAAATATCGAA
>CAYHKI010000089.1:0-4088 GCA_964357165.1 uncultured Gammaproteobacteria bacterium
GAGCGTAAAAGAGTTAGCAGGTAGACATGTGATTGAGACAGATGTTTTGATGTATAACGACATTGAACAGCTAAAACCTATTATGGAACAACATGTTAGGGATAGAAATACGGGTGAAATTCTTTGGAGTGAAATATCTGATATTGAAAAATATATGAGGGGTGGAATTGATAGTTGTGGACGAACTAGAAAATATATGGTGGCCAGAGATGAAACTGGAAAAGTTTGGGGATGCATGGCTTATTCAACTCCAGACCCAGATATGGTTACTCACTTCAAGTTGCATGGCGAACCAACAGCAGAACTTTTAAATGCGTTTGTGTCGAACGAAATTTTTAGGGGTGGAGGTGTGGGTAAAAAGTTATTTGATACCATTTGTGATTCAGCAAAGGATGATGGTAATGAGTTGTTGGTAATTCATAGTGGACCAAGGTATAAGAAAAGCTGGGGGTTTTATGACAAAATGTGCGGTGGAAATACTGGAATGATTATTGAAAAATATGGAAAAGGTGGAGATGCCATGACTTGGAGAAAAGAACTATGAAATTTGCATTAGTTACAGGAGCCTCAACTGGAATTGGCAAAGCTACGGCTATTGAATTGGGAAAAAGAGGTTATCAAGTAGGCATAGTCGCCAGAAATAAAGAAAAGCTGGAGGAAGTAAAGACACTAGTTGGAAATGCGGAAATTTTTATTTGTGATTTGACTGATGTGACAGAAATAAACAACTTAATCGAGAGGGTAAAACTGTGGACAACAAAATTAGATATTTTGGCTAATATTGCTGGTATTTGGCATGGTAATGGGATTGTTTATGCAGGCAAAGATTTTTCAACTTTTGACGAAAAAGTAATTTTAGACACTTATGCGGTCGGATTTATCGCACCCTCATTATTAGTTCATAGATTATTACCAATAATGGAAAATGGAAGTTCGATCATAAATTTGTCAGGCACTTTTGAAGATGGTGGCAAAGGTTGGTTGCCTTATTATGCTTCCAAACGAGCCTTGGAAGATTTTACCCTGGGTTTGGCTGATGAATTAAGGGACAAGGGTATAAAAGTTAATTGTGTATCTCCATCAGATACTGCTACTGAAGAATATATTAAATATTTTCCGGAAGATGCCAAAGATGCAAATTTTCCTGAAGTTGTCGCTAAAGTAATCGCCGGTTTGGTAACTGGAACTGAAACTGGAAAATTTGTGGTGATTAAAAAAGGAAAAATAATTACTGATGGTTTTCACAAATAATATGAAATTGACTTTTATTACCGGAAATAAAGATAAGTTTAATGAGGCTTCGCAAATTATTCCTGAACTATTGCAAAAAGATATTGATCTAATTGAAATTCAAAGTTTAGACTCCCAAGAAATAATTAATCACAAACTCAATGAAGCTCGAAGATTGGTTAGTGGTGATATCGTAGTCGAGGATAATTCTTTATCTTTAGATTGTTTAAATGGTCTTCCAGGCTCTTTAATAAAATGGTTTCTCAAAACCATAGGAAATGATGGCTTAGTTAAAATAACGCAAGATTTCGATAATTCAAATGCTACTGCAAAAGTTATAGTCGGTTTATTAAATGAAGATGGAACCACCGAATTTTTTACTGGTGAAGTAAAAGGAAAAATCGTCACACCAAGAGGAAATCAAGGCTTTGGCTGGGATCCTATCTTTGAACCCACCGGATTTACCAAAACTTATGGAGAAATGACAATGGAAGAAAAAAATCAAATCAATGCCCGCATAATAGCTATTGATAAGTTGAAAGAATTTTTAATTGTTTGAAAATGAGTAGTATCACTTTTGTCAGTAACAGCGAAGATAATATACACTGTGTAAATGCTGTGTTTCGTATGGTTCACCAATACTTTTTCGGATCTGATTTAACTTGGGAAGAAATCGATACTTTAACCAGAGCTATTCCCGGCAAAGCCACCTGGACTTTTATTGGTGAAATGGAATTTGCCAAGAAAGGCTTGGAAGTAATAAATATCGAGCCCGTGGATTATCAACTGCTTTTTGAAAAAGGTGAAAACTACTTAACAGAAATAGTGGGTAAAGATACGGCCAATTATTATTTGACTAAGAGCTATATTGCCTCAGTCATACCATTTATTCCTGAATACTTAAAAACCGTTAAACATGAAACGAGGCGATCCACAGTAAAAGAAATAATCGAATATCTGAAACAAGGAGCTTTAATTGGCGCAGAAGTTAATTCCAGAATCCTAAACCACCGGGATGGATTTTCCCTGCATTTTATTCTTATTTACGATTTTGATGGAGAAAACTTTTTGGTTCACGACCCAGGACTTCCTCCAATCGAAGCCCGAAAAGTGTCGTTAGAAGAATTCGACAAATGTTTTAATTTTGAAGGTGCCAATGGAGCTGTTACAATATTTAAGCAAAAATGAAAACCGTTGAGATTTACGATAAATTTGGAATTCCAGAAAATTTGCGTGAGCACATGTTGAGGGTAACAAGAGTGGCAATGGCTATTACAGATGGTTGGAAAAATCGTGATTTAGATAAGGAGTTGGTAAAAAGAGCGTCCTTAATTCATGACTTGGCAAACATAGTCAAATTTAAACTTGATGATAATTCTCCACTCAAATTAAAACAGGCTGAAGTGATAAATAAATACGGAAGTGATGATCACGAAGCTACTGAAAAAATGTTAAGGGAATTAAAATTGAACAACGCGTTAATTGAAATTGTTCAAGGTAAAAGTTTCGGTAATGCTATTGAGGTAGAAAAAAATAACGACTGGCCTTTGAAAATTCTGTTTTATTCTGATATGAGAGTAGTACCTACCGGAGTGGTTGATTTGGAAACCAGATTAAACGACGTGGTAACAAGGCTAGAAAAATATAGAATTCATCCCCAAAAAGATAAATTGCTAGAAAGTAGCCGAAACATTGAAAAACAGATACAGCAAGAAACTAAAACTGACTTGGAAGATATTTCTGACCAAACAATATCAGATAATTTGGAAAATCTATTGATTCTTGAGTTTTAATTTTTATTTTTTTTAGGTTCTAGAGCTCGTTTTATAAGGGTGACATGTCTCTTTACTTGCTTCCTGCTACTTAGATCGTTTGTCTCTCTAGCCACCCTTTTGGCATAACTAATAAAATTGTAACGTCCAAGGTGTGAGTATTTTTGGAACAACCCTTTTCTTGATGACTTATGTCCAATTTTACTCTCTAAATTTCTCTGAATTTCAGCCGCGTGTCTAAATCGTCGATTGAATTTGGCAAGAGTTTTAGATCTTAAAGTAATTTTTGAACCATCAAATTCTAATCCAAGATATTGAAGAGGTTCGATATTACCTTTATTACTTCTTGAGGTCAACACATTTTGTTTATTCTTATTGAAATATATTTTAGACGTTTTAGTTTTTTGAATTTTTAACTTTAACCTGACAATCTCTCTTGAAATTAATTTGAGAAAGTATTTAACATCTTTAACATTGCAAACCACAAGTATGTCGTCGCTATATCTTCTATATAGAGCACGCTTAGCCTCCGCTGCGTTATAAACGATTTGATCAAAATTTAATAAATAAATATTTGATAACACTGCGCTTATCGGAGTCCCTTGTGCCACCCCAAAATGGTGATTATTTTTTTGAATAATATTCTTTGATTTAACTAAATTTCTAAAAGTTGCGGGAGAACATAATCTATATTTCTCTTTATGATCCTTAACTTCTTTTAAGTCTTGCGTGTTTATAAAGGTATATTTTGTTGCATGCTTTAAAACTATAATTTCGTCAGGTCGCAATTTTCGTCCTAAAACTCGCTCATAAGCAATCTTAAGAAGTCGGTGATTTATTTTGTCAAAAAAAGATTCTATATCAAATCCCAACGCACATACGTTATCATTTGATTTTCTAATAAATTCAAAGGTTTCGGTTGCAAAATTATAAGTTCCCTTACCGGGAATACTTCTGTAAGCCAGCACAGAGCGATCAATTCCTAAAGTTTTAATTATTCTTTCATATTCATTTTCTAAATTATATGCGTACCAGGAAAATATTGCCGAATCGGAATGTGCGGCCATGTAAAGATTTCGTTCTTTT
>CAYHKI010000089.1:4098-4439 GCA_964357165.1 uncultured Gammaproteobacteria bacterium
ATCCATTTTTCTTGAACCATCTTCTAGTTTTTTATACCTTTGTTCCACCTTTATTTTATAAATAAATGGGTAAAACGAGTGTTTCAAAATTTGATCAGAATCGGTTACAAATGAAGCTGATTTAATTGGTGATATAGGGTTATCAAAATGAAGATACGACTTTTTCTTTTTCTGCTTTTTTAAGACACTGTTTATCCAATCCTTTACTAAATCATTATTTATAGTCATGAAGCTAGAGCCAGGAGCTCTTGATCACCGGTATATCTAACGAGCTCCTGGTGTACAGCTCTTTACGGGAGTCTTCGTACCCGACCGGTTATTAGCTTGTGAGCTTAATTTAT
>CAYHKI010000090.1:0-4358 GCA_964357165.1 uncultured Gammaproteobacteria bacterium
AAGATTTGTATTCCGCCCATCTTGGTACCTACAAATGTTCCAGATGCTCTTTCAAAAGAGAAAATCCACAGGTTTCAATAACTTCAATCACTTTTAATAAAAACTACTCAACTAACATCAAGGTCAGCATCAACAAAGAATCACTTTCGGTTAACTACCAATTACCCGGGCTTTACAATGCCTACAATGTGCTATCAGCATTAACCTTAGCCAATACAATTGGCATAGACCTAAAATCCGCCGCTATCGATATAAGTAAATTCACGGCAGTTTTTGGCAGGTTTCAAAACATAAAGTTAGACGGCAAAAACTTATTGCTATTTTTAATAAAAAACCCCGCCGGTGCAAACGAGGTTATCCGTACAATTGCCGCAAAAGAAAAAATAAATTTGTTTCTTATTCTAAACGACAACACCGCAGACGGTCGTGATGTGTCTTGGATTTGGGACACCAATTGGGAGGCATTGGCAGGCAAGATATCAAACATTGACATTGCCGGCACCAGAGCCTGGGATGTGGCATTAAGGCTAAAATACGCAAATATAAAAATAGTGCAAAAAAATATTCACAAAGATCTCAACACAGCCATAAGTCTAGCCATAGGTAAACTAGCAAAAGATGATACCTTATATATATTACCAACCTACACAGCCTTAATCGGTCTTCAAGCCTATCTTAAAAACAAAGGAGTAATATCATGGCAAAGCCAATGACTCTAAACATTTGTCACCTGTACCCGGATTTAATGGATACCTACGGCGACCGCGGCAATATCACAGCTCTACAATACCGCTGTAAGCAAAGAAATATCGAAGTTATATACTCACCATTAACTATTAACGATAAACTATCAACCAATAATTATGATCTATTTTTCTTCGGTGGTGGCCAGGACAAAACACAGGAAATAGTAGGGGAGGATCTCGTGTCAAAATCCAAAGCCCTAAAAGAATCAATCGATTCTGGAGCCGTACTTCTTTCCATATGTGGAGGTTATCAACTCTTACAAAAATACTTTAAAACCATTGACGGCAAAACCATAAAGGGAATCGGTTTATTTAATGCCTACACCGAAGCATCCGAAACACGCATGATGAATAACCTATTAATCGAACTAAACCCGAATCTATTATCAAATATCAATAAAACATATCAATCAACCATGAACCATGAACCACGAACCATGAACCATCTTATCGGCTTTGAAAATCACAGCGGCAAAACTTATTTAGAAGAAGACACAATGCCACTTGGCACAGTTTTAAAAGGATCCGGTAATAATGGGGAAGACAAAACAGAAGGGGCAATTTACAAAAACGCTTTTGGATGCTACCTGCACGGTTCGCTTTTACCGAAAAACCCTCATTTTGCAGATTTTTTAATTACAAAAGCCCTAGAGAGACGATACGGGATCGTTAAACTCGCACCGCTCGACGACACTATCGAATGGCAAGCCCACGCCTCTGCAGTTAACAAAATTCGCTGAAAAAAAACTTTTCAATACACAGAAAACTTAGTATAGTTTTAAAATTATTAGTTTATTTGTAGAATAAACTCTCGGGGAATTTTTTACTTAGAACGTCTACGGAAGTACTCAACTTGATTGTCAATTGTTGGAAAACCCGCTTTGCGTTGAACATCCATTAGTTTAACCTCTGCATCTATCGACCTACGCACAGTCTCACTTCTTTCTAAAGCTATGCGTGGCCACCTCGTTAACCGACCAATAATACCTGGTCTTGCATGAACACGACCTGCTTCAATAGCCTCTGAATATAAATTATCAAAATTTTCTTGTGTTCTTCTAAGTTCATCCTTATGCAAGAATCTATAGGCGGCTTCTTTGAACATGTGATAATTTTATAATAGTGACGATAATTTGTCAACTATAGGTTATACCTTGTGCCGAGGAGAGGACTCCCTACGTCGCTTCGCTCCTCAGGGTAAACTTCTCGTCCTTCTCCAGACATATTTCAACCTCATTTCGTAATGAGATTGTAATATGTGCCGAGGAGAGGACTCGAACCTCCACGGGTTTCCCCATACGTTCCTAAAACGTACGCGTATACCATTTCGCCACCCCGGCTAACATGCTAACTCCAATGCAATTTCTCTTCCATAACCAGACTTAAAATATTTTTCTAATTCTCTTGCACTTTTTCTGTCTTTGCATATTTCTACATGAATCAATTCAAGCGGTAATATTGATTTTGTAGAAGAAACTCTTCCATTTTGATGTTCGTCAAATCTCCTGTCTATGTTGCCTGTTAAACCTTTATATATTTTGCCTGTTTTTACACTTTTCAAAAGATAAACATAATACATAGACGTACGCGCCTGCCTGCCGGCAGGCAGGTATACCATTTCGCCACCCCGGCAAGTGAGTATGATTTTATCACCTTTTTGAGTTATAATCGCCTACATGATTACGAAGGTTCTGGCCTTAATCAAAAAAATATTGAATAAAAAAGTAATAATTTCCTGTTTAATCTTACTTGTCGCCTTTTATTTCGGCACAAAAAATTCCCAAAACGCAAAAAACATTCAAACGGTTAAAGTTGAAAACAAAACAATCGTACAAACAATATCAGCTTCCGGCACAGTCCATTCACAAAATGAGGCAGCCTTGCATTTTGCTACTTCCGGTAAAATTGCCTACATCAACGCAAACCAGGGAGATAAGGTAAAAAAATACCAGCTGATTGCCAAACTTGATGCACGGCAACTGGAAAAAACCCTCAAAAAAGATCTCAACTTATACCTAAATCAAAGGAATGATTTCGAAGACACAAAAAGACTCTCAAAAATCGCAGGTAATCACAGACGCCCTAAAAAGGATCGCCGAAAAATCCCAAAACAACTTAAACAACACTGTTATAGACGTTGAAATTCAGGATCTAGCCTTACAGTATTCAAACCTCTACTCCCCAATAGATGGATACATTGTAGATAACCCCCAAGCTCTTGCAGGCCAAAATATTCTTCTCACGGACACGATTGCAACTGTGGCAGACCTGGATAATATTAAATTTACAGGTGAAATTGATGAAAGTGATATTGCCAAAGTACAAACAGGCCAAACTACCGGCATAACGCTTGATGCCTTTGAAAACGAAAAGCTCGAATCCCAGGTGGATACAATTGGCCAAAAAGCAATAACAACTTCAACCGGTTCGACAGCATTCCAGACATTTTTTAAGTTGCTAAAACAGAAAGACTTAAGGATTGGCATGAATGGAACCGCCCAAATAGAAGTAAAAAGGGCTGAAAACGTAAATTCCGTTCCCCGGGAAACAATCATCGATGATAAATTTGTTTATGTTAAATCTGGTAAAAAATTTGTTAAAAAAGAAATAGAAAAAGGAATCGAATCGGACACAGATGTCCAAATAACCGGTGGACTAGAAGAAGGCGACATCGTACTCACTTCGGGCATAGACGAACTTGAAAAAGGCAGTATTTTTCAAAAAGTAACTGGAAGTGTTTTGTGACCCCAATAATTCTAACCAAAAATCTTTGCAAATATTACGGCGAAGAAGAAAACCTGACAAAAGCAGTCGACAATGTCACCTTAAAAATCGATAAAGGTGAATTCGTAGCCATAATCGGCCCTTCCGGCTCCGGAAAATCCACGCTTATGCATATAATCGGCTGCCTAGATAAACCCACAAACGGCCAATATTTTCTCGACAATAAGCAACTAATACAATTCTCGGAAAACGAACTGGCCAAGGTTAGAAACGAGCAAATAGGTTTTGTTTTCCAATCATTTAACCTGTTACCCAGAACCTCTGCACAAAAAAATGTTGAACTTCCGTTGGTCTACGCCAAAGTTGGAGCCGGAGATAGGGAAATAAGGGCACAGGAACTTTTAACAAAACTTGGTCTCGAAGAAAAATTTTTATCAACACCCGCAAAACTCTCCGGTGGTCAACAACAAAGGGTCGCCATTGCCCGAGCCCTTATCAATAACCCGCTAATACTTCTTGCCGACGAACCGACAGGCAACCTGGACACAAAGGCATCTTACGAAATTATGGACATTTTGAAAAATCTAAATCGCGAGGGAATTACTGTGATTATGATTACCCATGAACTGGATATTGCCAAACAAGCCAAGAGAGTCATTTCCATGAGAGACGGAAAAATTGTCAGCGATAAGAAAGTTTCAAAAAACAAAAAAATAAATGCAACTTACAGAAATATTTAAACTAGCCCTAGAAGCCATTCGGGTAAATAAACTTCGCTCAGCTTTAACTTCATTTGGAATCATAATCGGCGTTGCCGCAATTATTCTTTTAGTTTCCATCGGCTCAGGACTTCAAAATTATGTTACAGACCAATTTAAAAAACTTGGC
>CAYHKI010000091.1:0-4325 GCA_964357165.1 uncultured Gammaproteobacteria bacterium
TGATAAGACATGTATTTATATTACATAAAATTGTACTTGTTGTCTATTTGATAATGTGTAATTTTTCCAACGCCTTTGCTATATTTTTATAGCTTAGGGTGTATTTATAAGGACTATAAAGAAAGGTAGCCGGGGCTTCATCTACTAAATACTTTTGAAAATCAAGGTATAAGTCTTTGCGCTCATTTTCGTTGATAGTTGCCCTGGCGTCTTCTAAGAGTTTGTCTATTTTTACGTTTGATAATTTTGTAATGTTTGTGTCTTTTTGTGTGGAATGCCAAAGTGTGTATTGATCGGGATCAATCGGTAATTTGTCCAGAGCTAAAAGAGCCTGAAAATTTTTAGGTATCCCCTTTTCTTCCTTAATTTCAACATTTATACCGATCGCTTTCCAATCATCTTTAATTTGATTGGCTACATCCTCGAAGCCAGGGATAAATGAAAGTGTAATTTTTGGATTTTTTAATTCTGATTTGGAGATCAGTTCTTTTGATTTGCCTAAATTGTACTCGTATTTTTTGACACTCGAGTTATAAGCCCAACTTGCAGTGCTAATGGGGCTATAAGCCTCTACACCGTCAAAGCTAGTTCTATTGATGGCATAACTTAAGGCCTGTCTTAAATCTTTTGAGGAAAGTGTTGGGTCTTGGGTATTATAGAAAATAGTAACAATTTCATGTTTATCTAGTTCTTTTTTAACACTAAGATTAGGCCACTTTTCCAAGCTTTTGGCATTACCGACAGATAAAACTTTTATTTCTCCAATCTTGAAGGCGTTTATCGCCTGATTTTCTGTTGTATAAAATTTAATTTCAACCCTTGGTAGTTTATTGTCTTTGGGCGCAAGAGCAATTCTCTTGACTGCCCCTTCGAATTGTATAATATTGGTAATTCTGAAATCGCCTGTTCCGTAAAAAGATTTACGTTTAAAAACCGGAGTATTTAGTGCTTGAAGGAATGAGGACGCGGGATTTGGCAGTTTAAATTGAATTGCCTTGTTGTTTAGAGCGTTAATTTCGACGTTTGAGATAGCAATCGAAATATCACTTGCTGAAACAAGGGAAGAATCATGCCAATACAAATTATCTTTTAGAAAAATAACATATGTTTTACCGTCTTCTGAAATTGTCCAATTAGAGGCAAGGGAGGGAATATTTTGACCCGACTCGTCCGAAGAAACGAGAGGCTGCGTTGCGAGTGATAAAACCTGCGCTGGCAATGAATCCAAAGAATATGTTCCTATATAGCCAATGCTTACTATATTATTCCTAAATAAAGTTGGTATGATTTTAAAAAGTCCAAAAGAAAAAGTGAGTAAAACAATAAAAAAAATTACGATTCTCAGGCGATATCTTTTTATATAGGCGAAAGTTAAGTTCCACCAAAATTTAAGCCTTCTTACTTTTGTGGGCGCAAATGGCATGTATTTAAAGTATAACCTGAAGTACGGATACTATAAAAAACAGAATAACTAGTGCAATGGTTAAGTATAGTATCATTTTTTCCATTCCTCTTCTGGATCTGTAAACCTGCGAGGCGCCGCCAAATGAAGAACCTAGGCCAGTACCTTTGGCTTGCAAAAGTATCACCACAATCAGTGATACGGATATAATTATTTGTATTACCAGTAAAAATTCTTTCATTTTAAAATGTTAAGTATAGACTCTGCAATTCTTGTACTGTCATGATACAAGGGGAAGGTAATATTGATAAAATTTCCTTCGACAATTTTGTCATGATATTTTTCTAGTTTGTTCTTGTCGTATTCAACGTATTTATAATTTAAATTAGACGGTATATTTGGTTTTTGATTGATATTCACAAGTATTGTATCAAAAATATTTCCATTTAGGTGAGATTCTAATTTATCTAAATAGTCGGAAACGGAAAAACCAGCTGTTTCAAAAGGCTTGTTGGCAATATTGACAATATAAACCTTTTTAGCTTTTGAATTTTTCAAAGCATTTTTAATTTGGGGAACGATAAGGACTGGTAAAACTGTACTAAAAAGATCTCCAGGGCCTACCACTATCAAATCAGCCTCCTTGATTGCATCTAGTGAGGGTTTATAAGCTTTAATATCTTCAGGATCCAAATGTACCTCTTCGAGAGTTCTGCCTCCGTTGTATTTTCCTAAATCTATATTTTTTTCACCAATAATTTTTTTACCGTTTTTTGTTTTGGCCCAGATATTAACATCACCTAAGGTAGCAGGCAGTACGCGACCGGTAGAAGACAAAATTTTGGAGAGTTCTTCTAAGGCTTTATTAGTATCACCTTTAAAAATATCTGTTAGGGCAACGAATATTAGGTTTCCGAGTTTGTGTCCGCCAAGATCTGTGTCTTTACCGTATCTTTTGCCCGCAAAACGATAAAGAAACAGGTCTTTGATTATAGATTCTTCAGTTGACAAGGCAGCCAAACAATTAATGAGATCGCCGGGCGGGGGAACCTGAAAGGCTCGTCTAAGCCTTCCGGCAGATCCGCCGTCGTCGGCCATAGAAACGATTGCCGTTAGACCAGATTCATGATGCCGGAGACCGGCAAGAACCTGGGATGTGCCGACGCCTCCGCCAAGACAAACCACTTTTTGATTCTTTTGCGGTAGTTCTAAGTAGTGTCTGATAAATGACGTTATCATTACTAGTTTTTCGTATATTACCTAAAAAACATGGTTATGTCGAGTTTCTGTTTTATTCAAAAATGATATGTAGTATTTTTTGAAGAATTGTTATTGAGACAGCTATTAAAAGAACAGTATAAATTTGGTTAAATGATATAGGTGGAAAAATTATACCTTGAATTGTTGCGCCAGGGAAATGATAAGCAGAAATTGAGAAACCCGGTAAAAAGTTCAAAAGTGCGAACACGAAGGCGATGTTAATAAGTAGCGAAACAAGGCCGAAAGTAAGAATATTCACTGGCAAAAGTACCAAAGAAAAAATAGGTTTAATTATTTGCGAAATAATCCATAAGCCCCCGATAAAAAGAAAGACATTTTTTATATCATTGCCAAGCGCTAGTGCCGGAATAGCGGTAATTGTTATATAAAAAGAGGCAATTGTTATTAATACGGATTTAATATAATGGCGCATGGCAGGTTATTAGTTAATTAAGTTAAATGGTTAGTTTAAATTTTGGCATTTTATGAAATTATTTTCAACTATTTAATAAAGTCTTTCGACCTTAGCAGGCGATGGTAAGTTATTGCAAACCTATGTGCTTCATCGCGGATTGCCTGGACCAGTTGTCGTGCCGGACTGTTATGCTTGAGTTTAATTGGTATATTTGATTGATTTGTGTGAATTTCTTCATATCTTTTAGAAAGAGATATTATAGGTATTTTTATTTTGTATTTTTGTGCAATTGCACTGGCAGAAGATAACTGACCTTTGCCGCCGTCGATAATTATTAAATCGGCAGCTGGCCAATCATTTTTAAACCGACGAGCCAAAACCTCCTTTAACATTTCAAAATCATTTGGTGTTTTTAGAAATTTTATTTTAAATCTCCTATATTGATCCTTGGCGCTTGTTCCGTTTACAAAAACTACCATAGATCCTGTTGCATATTTACCCTGAATGTTGGAAATATCGTAACATTCCAATCGCTTAGGAATTTTATTTAGGCCAAGTACTTTTTTTAAATCAACCAGACGGACATGTATTAGATCATCTACTAAAGCTGGCGTTGCTAAAAAATCTTTTGGCGGATAATATGTGGTTATTAGATATTCCAGTTTTTGTATTTGGTTTTTAATATTTTGAGCCTCTTCGTATTGTAAATATTTTGAAAATAAATTCATTTCCTTTTGCAAACTGCGAAGCAGAATGTTACTTTTTCCCGTTAACAGTTTTTTTATTTTGGTGATATCTTTTTGGTACTTTAATCTTGTTTTTTCCGATTCATACGGATAGGGACAAAGTCCCAGATGCACATAAAGGCATGGTTTTTTGGGATTTTTATGCATGCAATATGGGAATATTTTCCTTATTAACCTTAATATTTCTTTGGTTGTTTTAGCAGAAGGAAAAGGGCCTTTGACAAAATCCTTTTTATAATTATCGGGTTTTCTGGTTATTTCTATAATTGGAACTTTAGACTTGGATATTTTTATATATATAGGACTTTTGTCGTCCCTGGAAATAATATTGTAAAAAGGTTTATTGCGTCGAATTAAATCTGATTCTAATAGTAAGGCTTCAAACTCGCTAAAAACTTTTATATATTTAATATCGTTTATATTTTTAACCAACTCATTAGTTTTTGGCCCCAGACTTTTATTTGAAAAACCCGGCCAATACTGGTGAAGAATAAAATATTGT
>CAYHKI010000092.1:0-4323 GCA_964357165.1 uncultured Gammaproteobacteria bacterium
AGTGATCTAGTTAATTAAGATAATTAAGTTAATTGAGTTAATAAAGATGAAGTTGGTTTTGAAAGGATTAAATTATTTAATTGCGCTGTTTTTAATTTGTTTAGCCATTTTTTTGGCATATATTGCCATTCCCGCTTTTGGCAATAAAGCCTTAATAGTTCGTTCCGGTTCTATGGAACCGACTATAAAAACCGGCGACCTTATAGTCGTTAGAATCGCCAGTGGAATAACAAGCCCTCTGCCAAATGTAATCAGCAAATACAAAGTGGGGGACACCATCGCGTTTGGTGGGGACAAAAACCCAAATGTATTAACAACCCACAAAATTGTGGCAAAGAAAATTGTAAGCGGTAAAACTTTATATCAAACACAAGGTGACGCTAATAAAACTGCAGATACCAAATTGATTGCCGAAGAACAAATTGTCGGAAAGTCTATTTTTACCCTGCCAAAAGTTGGAAAACTCTTTGCTTATGCCAAAACCAAACAAGGGTTTGCACTTTTGGTACTTATCCCGGCACTTTTGGTAATTCTTATCGAATCAACCAACCTTATAAAAGAATTATTTAAAATAAACAGGGCAAGAAGAATGCTTCAAGCAGATCCAAAATCGGAAATGGAAAACGGGAACCTACTTGGTCCAGTAGGTTTGCGTGTTTTAATGCCCATTGTTATATCGATAATGTTTTTCCACAATTCCTACGCCTTTTTCTCCGATAGCGCCTCAAGCCTAAACAATACTTTCACAGCCGCCAGCGTATTTCCAACTCCAACACCAACTCCAACACCATCCCCAACACCAACACCAGGTGCAGGAGATGTAGTAATCAACGAACTTATGTGGATGGGTTCTCAAGGAAATTCTGCTGATGAATGGGTCGAATTAAGGAACATGACAGGTTCAGTCATTGATATTTCAGGATGGACATTAACCGATGTCGGTCCAGGTGTTAATGACATAACAATTCCAACAGGTAAAACAATACCAGCAAATGGATTCTTCATTATTTCCAATGATACCGAAGCTGGTTCTGTTATGAGTGTCACGCCAGACTACGTAGTCAACTTGAGTATGAATAACAATGGAGAGCAATTAATACTTATGAATTCTGCGGCAGTTACTATTGATACTGCTGATAATAATGGCAGTGATTGGTTTGCTGGATTAAACTCAACACCAAAAAAATCCATGGAAAGAAAATCACCACCAGGCGATGGAACAATTTCGTCCAATTGGCACACAGCTACTACAACAGTCAATTTAGACGTTGGCGCAACAGAATCGGCAACACCAAAAACAACAAATGACTAAATTTAAAAAGTTTAAAGCCAGATTAATGTTACTTACAACCGCAATCGCCATCGCGGCAATTAGTTTTTATTTTGTCTCCCCAGCATTAACCGAAAAATCAACCGCGTATGCAATCGGCGACTTAACCGTCAATTGGGGCGTATTTCCGGTAGGCAGCCCTATTTTTGTTGTCAGCAACATGGCTCCTGGCCAATCACAAAACAGAGACGTTGTAGTCAACAATGGAGCGCCATCTATTCGCCCGGTTGGTGTCCGTGGTGTTCAGGTTTCAGAAACCGGTTCTCTTGGGTCAGTTTTAGAAATCACAATTTCCGCCAGCGGTACCGACGTGTATGGCGGAACAACCGGCACAAAAACTGTCTCCCAGTTTATAACAGACAGCTTAGGGCCAAACGGTATCTTTTTAACAAATTTAAACCCCTCGCAAACCAAAACCATCAATTTTAAAGTCGACTTTCCCCAAAGTGCAGGCAACGATTTTCAAAACACAAGCATTGTTTTTGATCTTAAAATTGGTATTTCGATAAACCTACCCGTAGAGTGTGATCAAATCGATCTTCTCCCGACCCCAATCATCGGTACTACCAAAGCCGAAACTCTAAACGGTACAGAAGGCAACGACCTGATAATGGGCTTGGAAGGAGCAGACCATATCAATGGCCACGGCGGTAATGATTGTATCTTAGGTGGGATAGGTGCCGACAAAATTAACGGGAATATTGGGGATGACGCAATCTTTGGCGATGGCGGTGCAGACACCATTCACGGCAACAATGGCAATGACTTTATAGTTGGTGGTTTGGCTGCCGATACAATTTTTGGCGAAAACGGAGATGATCAATTATTTGGAAATGAAGCTGCAGATACGCTTAGGGGCGGAAACGGTGATGATCTTTTGGAAGGTGGAGATGCGCCGGACACGTTGTGGGGCGAAAATGGCAACGATATTCTAATTGGAGGAGCCGGCATAGACAATGCCAATGGCGGAGCAGATATAGATAGCTGTGATGCAGAAAGCAAAAGTAACTGCGAACCCTAAATATACATAAATTAATTAAGCCTAGCTTGAGTCATTAAGCTTACTTGTAATATAATTTAGTAGAAATTACATGAGCAAAGCGAATATAATAAACCTATGAAAGGCGTTATTCTTGCAGGTGGACTTGGAACAAGACTTTATCCTCTTACGCACGCAACCAATAAACATTTACTTCCGGTTTACGATAAACCGATGATCTACTACCCGATTCAAACTTTGGTGCAAGCAGGCATAGACGAAATCTTGATCGTAGTAGGTGGACCACACGCAGGCGATTTTATTCGCGTATTACAAAATGGTAAGGACTTTGGAATCAAACACGTGGAATACGCTTATCAGACCTCTGGTGACGCCGGCATTGCAGATGCACTAAAACTGGCAGAAGCTTTTGCCGACGAAGGTCCAATTGCCGTTATTCTTGGTGACAATTGTACTGATGCAGACATATCAATTGAAGCAAAAAACTTCAAAAGTGGTGCGGTAATTTTCTTAAAAGAAGTAGAGGATCCCAAAAGATTTGGAATTGCCCAAATCGACACGGACGATAAAACAAAAGTTATTTCAATCGAAGAAAAACCAAATGACCCCAAAAGTAATTTAGCAGTAACAGGGGTCTATATTTTTGATAAAAATGTTTTTACTTACATTAACCAAATTAAACCATCACCAAGAGGACAATTAGAAATTACTGATGTCAATAATCTGTATATAAAAAACGGTAATTTAAAATGCGCCGATCTCTCCGGCTTTTGGTCAGACGCTGGTACATTCGAAAGTCTCTATAGGACAAATGTCTATTGGGCTAGACGTGCTTTGGGAGAAAAAGAAGAAAGGCTATTGACTACTTTTTAATATGCGTCTTTTAGTTACCGGTGGAGCCGGATTTATCGGCTCCAATTTTATCCACTATTGGTTTAAGAAACATCAAAATGACGAAATAGTTAATATAGACAAATTAACTTATGCTGGAAATCACGAGAATCTAATAGATATAGAAAAAAACCCAAATTATACTTTTATAAAAGGAGATATTTGTGACCCCGAAATTGTAAAAGGAGCAATGTTGGGTGTCGATACGGTTGTTCATTTTGCGGCCGAAAGTCATGTTGACCGTTCGATTTTGGATCCATCGGTTTTTATTAAAACTAATGTTTTGGGTACTCATATTCTTTTGGAGGCCGCACTAAATGCCAAGGTAAAAAGATTTCATCACATCTCAACCGACGAAGTCTTTGGAGCCTTAGAACTAAACAGTCCTGAAAAATTTTCAGAAAACACAACTTATCATCCTCGTAGTCCCTATTCTGCGTCCAAAGCAGCCGCAGACCATTTGGTCCGCGCTTATCATATTACCTTCGGCCTACCGATAACGATTACTAATTGTGCAGACAATTTTGGGCCATATCAATACCCGGAAAAATTAGTTTCTCTGGCAATTACAAACATCATGGAAGGTAAAAAAATTCCGGTTTATGGAGACGGTCTTTATATTCGCGATTGGCTTTTTGTCCAGGATCATTGTAGTGCCATAGAAAAAGTATTAGAAAGAGGTAAAATTGGAGAAACTTATTTAATAGGAACAAATGAGCCGGAAATTTCAAACATTGAAGTAGTTAAAAAAATATTAAGACTTCTAGATAAGTCCGAAGATATGATGGAATATGTAAAAGACAGGCCAGGTCACGACCGCCGCTATGCAATAGATAGCGCAAAAATCAAAAAAGAGCTTGAATGGGAGCCAAAATATAATTTTGACCAAGCACTTCAATTAACCGTTGATTGGTATAGGCAAAATCAAAATTGGTGGAAAAAACTTAAAGATAAAAGTTACAATGAATATTACCGGAAACAATACAAAGAAATATGAAGCAACAATACCTAAATCTTAATAAAATTGATAATTTAATAGATGGTGTAATTATGCGCCAATTAACCATACATAGTGATAAAACTGGAACTCTTGTAGAAACAT
>CAYHKI010000093.1:0-4289 GCA_964357165.1 uncultured Gammaproteobacteria bacterium
TAGGGCAGAAAGGGCAGAAGCGAATTAGGACAGGAGCCCCTGCCCAGTCTGCGATATTTTCTAAATTAAGCTCTCAAAGAGCCTGTCCTTTCTCTTTAAAAGTTTATTAGAACTTTAGATTTCGTTCTGATTACCTACAAACGTTGTGTTGACGGTCACAGATTTTCCTTGTGCAGTGTCTGGCGCATCGGCCGAAAGCTGCCATGTGGTTCTGAATTTCAACAGAACACTTGGATTGGCTGGTAATAAAGCTCCTATACCATCCAAGAGATCGTGCGCTGATCTATTGTTTCCATCAATTAGATTGAGTTCTTCTTGCAGAGAAACAACCGTATTTAGATTTTGATCGAATCTAGTCACGAAAAGCGGTGTGAAATCATCACCAGGACCAAACCCACCATCTGCGAAGTTGCTACAGTCAGATGTAGTCACAGCCTTTAACTCAACTTTAGTGGTATTAACATATGGAGCAAGATCAGCTATATTACCACTTGCGGACATCGCCAAGATTATTTCCTGAATGTCATAGTTTCCTGTATTTCGGAAACAAACGTAACTTTCTGTTGAAGCTCCTCCTGGAATCATGTTGCTCGCCACAGTTGATGCGGTAACCGCGTTGGAAAACCCATCATCGTCGTCCCTTATTTCTAGGTTTAATGTACCTGTGGTGAAAGAGTTGTTATTGCTAGTTGCAGTATCACTGAAAAATGCGAAGGTGCCGCCAACCACTAAAGCTCCTGCTGCTGCTATTGACGCTAAAGAGATTGCTATTCTTGAATTTAAAATCATTTAATTTTCACCTCCCCTCTTTTTGTAAATTTGATAAATTTTCCCAACAAAAAAACCGCCAAGAGCGGTTTGTCCTAATTCTTCTATTAAATTAATGTCTTTTGAGGTCTCCTTCGCTTTGCAATGCAGAGCTTCGGCGAACCAGGCAGTATTTTGCATTTAGATTTCTGACTGGGCAGAGTCAAAATTGGCAGGCCAAAAATCTATTGCAGTTTTATTTAAGTCTTTTGTGGAGGTTTCGTCAATTGGTCAAATTAATTATGTGGTGGATCCGGGGAGAGCAATATTTTGATAGCCCAGTTTAAAATTTTTTAAGGCTTCTATTTTTTCTTCTCTTTCTTCATACCATAAATTTATTATGCTTACAGCATTTATAATGTCTATTTTTTTATCTCCATTTTCCTGGGCAGAACTCCAATCTATCAAAATGACTTTGCCTGTTTTGGTGTTTATTTTTACATGTCCTCTGTCGAAACGATCAAGATAAGCAATACCTAAGTCGTGAGTTTTTCTGAGGGCAACTCCCAGCACCCGGCCTACCATTTCGGGTCTGTTTTTAAAATGTTCGAGCGAACAGGTATCAATTAGGTCTTCTATGATCCAGTCGTTATTGGAATATCTAACTTCCGGTCCCGCTATGCCTGCTACTTTTTTGGCAATTTTTTCTTCTCCTTGAAATGCATTTTTGACGACCAGTTGGAATTTATCGCAAACGATAGCTGCTACCAAACCTCTTTCGTCTCCGTAATCTAAAAGATGCATTTGTGGTTTTTCTTCCATTTGCTTAAGTTCTCTAGCTAGTTCGGGGTTTTGTTTGATAATTCTCGAAGCACGGTTCCAATGATTTATATTAAAACCCATCATAACGCTTGGATTTACATAATCTCCCAGCGGTTCAAAATCTATTTCAAAATCTATTTTTTTGGCAATTTGGGGAAAATAACGGAGAACTTCCAAGCCCGGTTCTGTCACAGAAACTAAGAGGTGCCAATGAGAATGAAGTTCATCTCTTTTCATTTGAAACAATATATGTTGGGCTTCTTTGAAGAGATAAAAGATGTTGAGAGGTTTTTCGTTCTTGATGCAGTTATTTTTTGCATCTTCGAATAAATCAATTAAAAATTCCGGATCTTCGTTATCTATATCCGGTAATTGGTGATAAAGACTATCAAAGGTAATTGCTCTCTCCGCCATAATGGGAGGAATAATAGAACAATATAAAATTTAATGCAAAAGTTTTTAAGAGTTTTTATAAAATTCGATGGTTTTTTTGAGACCTTCTTCGAGGTTTACTTTTGCTTTCCAGCCAACCGCTTCTTTTATTTTTTTACTTGAGGCATAATTTGCGTTAACATCTCCTGCCCGTTTGCCTAAATCTTTTATTGGAACATTGTAGCCTACTATTTTGAAAATTTTATCGATTACATCTTTGACCTTGACACCTTTTTCTGTGCCGACATTAAAAATTTGATAACCGGTAAGATTTAAAACGTCTATGTGGGCTCTAACCAAATCTTCGATGTAGATAAAGTCGCGGATCTGCTCCCCTTTCCAGTAAAGCGGGATTGGTTTTTTGGCAAGTGTTGATTTTATAAAATTTGGCATGGCGTGAGTTTCGGGCTCGTGCATTTCTCCCGGACCATAAGGATTAAAATATCGAAGTATTATGGCATCGAATCCAAAATTTACATTATATGATTGTAAAAAGGTTTCTACAGAAGCTTTAGAAGCGCCGTATGGATTATCCGGGTGAATAGGGGAATCTTCTGTGAGTGGTAATTTTTTTGGTGATCCATAAACACATGCGGAGGAGGAGAAAACAATTTTTTTAACGCCAACCTGTTTCATCGATTCCAAAAGACTAACTGTTCCCATGACATTATTTTGGCAATAGGCAATAGGATCTTTAACGGAATCTGAAACAACTATAAGGCCTGCCATATGAATCACGACATCTATTCCTTTTAATGCTTCGATAGATTTTTGTGGGTCGGAGATATCACCAATTACCAGTTTTGCTCTAGGATCTACAGATTTTTTATTACCTAAAGAAAGATTATCTAGAATAGTGACTTTGTGACCTTTTTCCAATAGAAGTCTTGATGTGTGGGAACCGATAAATCCGGCTCCGCCAGTTATTAATACGTTCATAGTTGATGGTTCATAGTTGATAGTAAAATTTTAATCATATTTACTTTTTTCATAAATCGGAATTACTATTGTATCTTTTTTGCCCGCTACGCCGCGAGGCGAGCCATTTACCGGTATGTTTAGTGCAAAACTCAAAGCATTGGCAACTGCAACACCAACCCTTGTTCCTGTAAAAGAACCTGGGCCAGGATTGACTTCAACTGCTGATAAATCTTTAAATTCTATTTTTGCTTTTTTTAATATTTTGACAATCAACGGCAGCAGCACTTGAGAGCCAAGTTTTTGCTCTGAAACCAGAGTTATGTTTTTTTTGGCATCACTGCTTAAAAGTTCTATTTTAACATTCTTACTTATACTGGTATCTATTTTTAAAATCATGAAATTGAGACAACCCCCTGCCTTATTATTTTTATTGGAGACACGGTGGTGTCAATAATCGTTGATTCTTGACCTTTTTCACATTCCCCCTCAATTGTATAATCGACTAATTTTTTAAGCGCCGGATCAATCTCTGTTGATTTGGTTGGGGATTTTTGGCTATGAAAATTAGCAGAAGTTCCAATTATCGGAAACCTTGAATTTTCAACAAGATATTTTACTGTATCGGAGGCAGGCATACGAATACCTATTTTTTCATCACTATGCCTGCTTTTCACCAAAATAGTTAAACCACCAGGCCAATATCTATTCATAAGGTGAAGAGCTTGGGGGCTGATTTTACCGATCTCGTGAGCTTGTTTAATATTTTCTATGAGAACCGGAAAATTTTGGTTTGATGATTTAATGTTTTTGATTCTGGCAATTGCTGCGTTATTATTCCACTTGCAGCCAATACCATAAACCGTATCTGTCGGAAAGATAATAACTCCGCCTTTTTTTATGATATCAACTGCTTTATTTAATTCTTTTAATTTTGATTCTTCGGGTTTTTTCATTTGGCGATTCAAAATACACCTCAATTCTTTTTTTAGGCAACATATTTTTAATTCTGTCTGCCCATTCCAAAACTACGACCGAATCCGGTGAAAAAACTTCTTCTAAACCTAGGTTTTCAAAATCTTTTTCCCTCTCTCCGCGATATAGATCTATGTGGTAGAAGGTGAGTTGGGCTTTACCTATATTAAAAGGGTAACTACGCATAAAAACAAAGGTTGGGGAGACAATTTTTCTTTTTATGTTTAAACCCTTTGCCAAACCTTGGGCAAAAACCGTTTTACCGGCTCCAAGGTTGCCATAAAGGGCAATAACATCGCCTGCACTTATTTCCTTGGCAAATTTTTCGGCTACTTTTTGAGTTTCCCGTGGGGAATTTGTTTTAACTTCCATATGGTATATGCTGCTATATTAGC
>CAYHKI010000094.1:0-4283 GCA_964357165.1 uncultured Gammaproteobacteria bacterium
TGGGTATTAAAAATATGCTTAGAACTGCCTATGATGCCGGAGTGAAATCACTTGCACCGACCGATGAAAACTTAAGGAGGTTTGGGGTGTCGGTAACTTTGGGTGGAGGAGAAGTCAGGCTTCTTGACTTAACATCTGGTTATGCTACTTTTGCAGCTGGTGGTAAATACAATGAACCTCTGGCAATTTTGGAGGTTAGAGACCGACAAAATAAAATTATTGATGAGGTGCGTGATAGAAAATCAAAGCAGGTAATCGGGGAAGACGTTTCGTTTTTGGTATCTCACATACTTTCGGATAATAATGCCAGAAGTGCGGTTTTTAGCACAGGCTCCCTTTTGAACGTTTCTGGAAAAACTGTGGCTGTAAAAACTGGTACAACTGATGATAAACGGGATAATTGGGCCGTAGGGTATACGCCCTCAATTGCTGTAGGTGTTTGGGTTGGAAATAATGATAATTCTCCGATGAATCCTAAAATAGCATCCGGTGTAACGGGTGCAACACCAATCTGGAATAAAATAATTTCTGCTGCGCTGGACGGTAAAGTATCTGAAAGTTTTAACAAACCAAGCAATGTAAATGCTATTGAAATTGATGCTCTGGGAGGTGGTTTGCCGTGTCGTGATCTTCCAAAAAGAAGTGAGTATTTTATTACCGGAACTGAACCAAATAAGGATTGTTTAGTTGAAAAAACATTGGATGGTAAGGAATATTATGTATTTGTGGAATTCGATCCAGTTTCCACAGATGGCCGAAATCGTTGGCAGGAAGGAATAGAGGCTTGGTCAAAGACACAGGGAGATTCTAAATACCAACCACCTAGCGGTTTAATAAATGAACCTACAAAAAATCCTGATGATATAAGTGTAACTATAAAGAACCTTAATGATCACGATCAGACGGACATTAGTCTTGATACCGAAGTTAATGTTTCTACAGGTAGAAAAGTTACAAAGATTGAATTTTATATAGACGGTTCAATAAAAGATACAAAAAATGGGAGTGATATTAATGCTAAGTTTAATTTCACTTTTGCTGAGGCTAACAAAGGTAAACATAAAATTAAAGTTAAGGCATATAATGAGGCTGGAAAAGATGCTGAACGGGAAATTACAGTATCAGTTGGTCAGCCTTGGCAGGATTAATTTTCTGTCAAGAAATATAAAAAGAAGTTAGGCTGTTTTTTGAGCAAGTTTTCTGTCTAGTATTTCCTGTTTTTTTGCCCTAATTGCTGCAAAATGGTCTTCTATGGATTTTTGGCAGCCACTATCAGGACAAACCATTTGAGTGTGCAATATTGCGGAACCTCTTTCGAGCTTTTCCTTCCACTGTTTTTTGAATATCCTAACTTTGCCACACCTGCTGCAAACTGAATCTTCCAAAATTGTTGTGTCGGCTAACATAATTTACAAACTGAAATTTTGTGGGTAGTTTCTGGTAAATCTTTCAGTTAATGAGAGTATTTTAACATATTTTGGCTTTTTTTGACAGTACTAAGATAAGTTAACCTTTTGACTCTAAAAATTCAATTTTATCTCCTATTTTGGTTTGTGCATCTTTTATGGAGTTTTTTGGTAATTCTAATACTGTATCGTATGTCGGATTATAAAAAAAAAGCGAATTTGGTTTGATAGTGCTGGCTTTTACGACCTCTTGATTACTATTAAGAACCAATACATCGATTGGCTCTTTTAAAAAAAACGTGTGAATACCAAAGCGCGTTTTAAAAAGAAGCGATCTGGGATTGGTCTTTATAAGTAAACCAAAAATCTTGTCAATGACAGATTTTGCTTCTTTTAGATCACGGCTAAGAATAGTGTTTTTGGAAATGTTGTTAATTTGCATGTTACATCGATTATAGCAATTAATCAGTGTCGGATTCTTCAGAATCGTGTTCATTATCTTCTGTCTGTTTTTTTTGCTCAGATCTTTTTTCTAAGTCCAGATACTCAGAATTAGAACTTTTCTGGCCTTTAATCTCGGTATTACTTCTATTATTTTCTTCGTTATTTGAATAATTTGAGCCCTTTTCCTCTATTTTTTTAATTTCCTGATTGTGCCGTTCTATAGACTTATTGAGATCATTGTATTTTTGATCATCTTTAGTTTTTTCTAAACTTTCCTTGACCGTTTGTTGATACTTTTCTATAGCCTGGTCAAGTTTATCCTGCGATTTAGTGGAAAGATCTAAAATATCCTGAGCCCTATTTTCTATTTTTTGCTGGTAATTACCTGTGATTGTGGCCCTTATATCTTCGGAGAATATTTTTACCGGAAATAACGCGTCTCCAGGCTTGGATGCTTGAGCCCCAGCAAGCAAGAATGTTGTTATTAAGATACAAGTGGATGCAAAGATTATTCCTCGTCCAATATTAATTTTCCAAAAATGGTTTTGCTTTTCGGGAAGTTTGAATTTAAGATCTGCCCAGCCGTTGTAGATTAAATACTGAGGAAGCTTCGTGTTTTGGTATTCGTCTTTGATTTTTTCTAAATTCAGTTCAATCATTTTGTTTTTGCAATTTTTCTTTTAATTTATTGATTATTCTATGAGTGCGGACGCGAAGTGCACCTTCTTTGACACCGACAATTTTGGAAATTTGCGCACCCGGAAGTTTTTCAAAATAATGAAGAATAATAATTTGCTTTTCTTTTTCGGGTAAGGTGGCAATTGCTGAATTTAGTTTATGAATATCATCTTTTGTGTCAATTGCTTCTTCAAAATGACTATCTGTTTGTAAATTTTGGTGCAACTCTAAAGATTCGGTTTTTTTCTTTCTGGAGTTATCTATTATTAAATTTTTTGCAATTCTGAAAAGATATGCCTGTAATGTGCCTGTTGGAGTTTGAGAAAACGATGGCAATGATTTCCAGGCTTTTAAAAAAGTGTCCTGGCAAATATCGAGAGCTTGTTGTTGGTTGTTTAGGTTATACATACAATATCTATAAATTTTTTTGTAGAAAAGATTGTAAATTGCACCGAAGGCGTTCTTGTCCCCTTTTTGGGCAAGTTTAGTTAAATTGTCTAAGTCATCCATCGGGCAATATTCTACAGATCTAATAAGTTAAACGCAAAGACGGGCAAAATGTAACATATTTTTATATGTTGCGTTGTAACTTTTGGATATGAAAAAACTTCTTGCTATAGTTACTCTTCTTTTTGTCTTGGTAGTTACGCCTGTTCTTGCGTCTTCTGATAAAAATTCAAATGATAGTTGTGACGATGGTGATTTTGACAATCATGGACAATATGTTTCTTGTGTTGCAAAATCTCACCCGGGAGGTTTGGCTGTCTCAAGTGCCGCTAAAAGCGATATTGGAAAGAAAGATCATGATGATGATTGGGATGATGACGAAGACGATGATGATGATATTATAGCTTCCCCAACGCCCTCGGCTAGTCCTAGCGTTTTGCCGTCACCTACCGTAAGTCCAAGTCCAACAGCTTCACCATCACCTGAGTTTTCTGGTGAACAGAGAGGTATATTAAATTCAATAGTAGAAAAATTAAACGACTTAATTGAACTTCTGAATAATCTTCTAAAATAAATTATATTGGATATTTTTGGGTAAATGTATCGTAGGCGATTTTGGAGAGCTTGCTGCCGAAATTCCCTGGCCCATAAAAAAGAGAATTTTCGTCGACTGCTGTTTCGTAGTTTTGATGCATAAAGGTGATTGTATAAAGGAAGCGGTGATCTAGAGACGATACGACGCCGGAATCGTTGATGGTGTTGGGTTGACCCGGAACCCAGCCAACCTTATGAAATACTTCTGCGTCATTTTCGGGAATTTGTCCTGGAATCATAAAATTTAAGCCAGCTTTATTTTTGGACATAACCCAAAGAGCGTAAACATTCCAGTCAAAATCTTTCTTATCGAACAGCTGACTGTTGGCAACTCTTGTGAGAACCGAGTTGATTTCCGAAGCTGCCATTTGGTTTGAATTGCCATTTGCAGAATATGTTGTATCGAAAGCAGGTGGATGGTCGTAAAAACTTTTATTCATCCCCCACTCTTTCATGCTGGCGTTAATTTTGTTAACGCCTTCTTCTATACTGCCTCCTCCAATTGCTTCGACCACCCTGACGCCAACACTCGGATTAGAGTGACGGACCATGATGGTTAGATCGGGCTCGATATCATCTTTGGTGAATAATGCTTTGTTTTTGGAGAGTTCGGAAACAGCGGTAAGAGCACAAGCCAAATTTGCTACACAGCCCGGAAGTTGCGGCCTGTGTCCGCTCACATCTATTGTTTCTTTTGTTTTGACGTCGGTAATA
>CAYHKI010000095.1:0-4273 GCA_964357165.1 uncultured Gammaproteobacteria bacterium
TGATTTAGAAAGAGTGCCCGGAGGGTCCTCTGGCGGTTCTGTTGCGGCTGTCGCAGGCAATATGGCAGTTGGAGCCCTTGGTTCTGATACGGGAGGTTCAATTAGGGAACCAGCATCGTTTTGTGGGGTTGTAGGTTTGAAACCCACATATGGTTCGGTGTCCAGGTTTGGGCTTATGGCAATGGCATCTTCACTTGACCAAATTGGACCAATTACTAAAACCGTAGAAGACGCTGCAATTTTTTTTAATGAAATAAAAGGCAAAGATGAATTTGATGCAACAAGTATACATAATGAATATTCGAATGATTTATTAAACCCCAAACTTGAAAAAGTTAAAAAATTAAAAATTGGTATACCTAAAGAATATTTTGTTGGAGGTTTGTCGCCTGAAGTAGAAAAAGCATTAGAAGACGCAAGGAGAGACATAGCAAGTTTAGGTATTGAATTTATAGAAATTAGCTTGCCTAACAGCAAATATGCACTATCCACTTACTATATAATTATGCAAGCAGAAGTTAGTTCTAATTTCGCAAGGTTTGATGGCATTCGATACTCTCGCGTAAAATCAAATCAATTAGTGGAGCACAAAGGCGAGGTTGGTAGGTCAGCGCTTTCTGATATTTATTTTAAAACAAGGGGTGAGGGTTTTGGAGATGAAGTAAGAAGAAGAATTATGTTAGGTACTTATGTGCTTTCGTCCGGATATTACGACGCCTATTATTCGAAAGCGCAAAAAATGAGGAGATTAATAAAAGAAGATTTTGACCGAGCATTTAATGAGGTAGATGTGATATTTGGACCAACTGCACCAACGCAGGCATTCAAAATTGGAGAAAAAGTTAATGATCCACTACAAATGTATCTTTCAGATATTTTTACAATTCCTGTAAATTTAGCTGGTTTGCCAGCAATATCAATTCCAGTCCGCTTGGCGCCAAATTCTCTCCCGGTAGGCTTTCAGCTTATAGGTAAATATTTTAGAGAAGAGGATATTTTGGGAATTGGAAATTATTACGAAAAACTCGGAGTTTAATATTCTATGCCATATCTCGCACAATTAATTTCAAGTGACTTCGGTGAATCCTTTTATTTTCTAGACCCATATTTAGCAACCATTAAAGTTATTTCAGCAATTATTTGCGCGCTATTTTTTACTGGGATTGTAATCTTGATTGTAAAATTAAATTTTGTGGCAATGAAAGTATCTCAATATAAAGAGATGATTTCAGGGGATGGCATATCAAAACAGAGGACGGTAAAAATATGGAAGCAAATACAAGCAGATTTAAATTCTAGTGAATCAGGAAGGTGGAAAGTTGCAGTTATAGAAGCAGATAAAACATTAGATGAAGTTTTAAATTTATCAGGTTATAAAGGGGAAAGCATGAGTGAAAGATTAAAGCAATTGACCGCCGCACAAATAGGGAATATCGACGACATTTGGGTTGCTCATAAAATTAGAAATCAAATTGCTCACGAGGCTGGCTTTGAATTATCTCACGACAATGCTACAAGAATTATCGGGTTTTATGAAATAGCATTTAGACAGCTGGGTCTAGTGGATTAAGTTTACAAAAAACTCCCAATATCTTTTCTGTATTGAAAACCAGCAAATATATTTGATGGTATTGCTCCATATGCTTTTTTAAGAGCTTGTTCGAGTGTGTTTCCCGTGGCAGTAATTCCAAGCACTCGTCCGCCATTTGTCACTAGCTTATTTTTGTAGAGGATTGTGTTGGCATGAAATATTACAAGATCTTCTGAATCAGTCGGAATTTTTATAGGTATCCCAACCTTAGAAAACCCCGGATAACCAGCAGATGCAATTACAATACAGCAGGAATAGTCCAAACCCCATTTTACGTCGATGTCTTTAAGAGAGCCAACTGCACATGAGTATAAAATTTCAAATAAATCGCTATCTAGTATTCTCATGTAGGATTGAGTTTCTGGATCACCAAACCTTGCATTAAATTCAATAACTTTTGGTCCGTCTTTCGTTAGCATTATACCGGGAAATAGAATACCTCGAAACGGATGACCTTTTTTCTTTAGTCCCGCTAAAGTTGGCAAAACGATTTCATTTCTAATTCTTTTTGTTTCTTGGCTAGAGACTGTAGAAATTGGGGCAATTGTTCCCATGCCGCCAGTATTCGGTCCAGTGTCACCATCAAAAATACGTTTGTGGTCTTTTGAAGGAGGAAATAAAACTGCATTATTTCCGTCACAAAAAGCGTGTATAGAAACCTCAAGGCCTATTAGATATTCTTCAATTACAATTTTATTGCCAGATTCACCATAAATTTTTAGAATCATTATATTCTTTATGGCTTGTTCCGCTTCTTCTAAAGTTTTTGCAATTACTACTCCCTTCCCTAGGGCGAGGCCATCAGCTTTGATCACAAGTGGGTATAATTGTGATTTAACATATTCCAGGGCATCTTTAGCTAAGTCAAAAGATTTATGATTTGCAGTGGGTATTCCTTCCTCCTGCATAAACTGCTTTGCATACGACTTAGACCACTCAATTTCTGAGGCTGCTTTTGTTGGGCCAAAAACTGGTACTCCAATTTTCTGTACTAAGTCCGCAAGCCCCTCGGCTAGATAATTATCTGGACCTATTATTACCAAATCAACTCTATTTTGTTTAAGCCACTTAAGGATTTCCTTTGATGTCCTAATTTCAATATTTGTTCCACAGGATGCAGTACCGGCATTTCCAGGCGCAATAAAAATATTTTTAACCTTTGGTGATTGTTTTAGTTTCCAAGCAAGAGCGTGTTCTCTGCCACCGTTTCCAACAATAAGAACTTTCATGAATAAATTATAACAAAAAACTCTCGAAAAGAGGTGTTTTTGAGAAAATACATTTTTTATTTACGCATCGTATTGGATTTGCCGGCAGGCAGGCACTGTTGGAACTAAAATAAGAGAGGATCAGGACTGCATTGTTATTCCTGATCTCTAACCGTGAACCAATTCGACAATTTCCTGAGCAACTTCCGCAGGGGTTTTGGTGTCTGTTTCGATTATCTTAAAACCTTCCTTTGAAAAAAGGTCATGGAGTTTAGGTGCGTAGGTAGCACATTCTTCGGCGAATTGAGCAAGAGGCTTACCCGCTGCTCGCTCAATTTCCTTTTCGCTTTCTTTAGTTGGGTAGCGTCCAAGCAAGCGTTTCCTAACTACATCACCGCTAGCATGTAAGAGAATTAATTCAGTCTCAGGATGAGTTTCATTTTGTACCGAACGGACTCGCTCAGGCTCGTTAAAGCCACAAATGATGGTCGATTTGCCTGACTGTGCGTTCTCCGTCCCTACCCTAAGCCAATTAGCCGTTTCTTGTTTGTGCCAAGTAGGACCGCCCCCGTCGGGCACACCCCGTTCGTCAAAGTCTCGAATATCGAATTTATCTTGTGGCAGAAGCTTCCTAAGATGATCTAAGGCAGAAGATTTTCCAACACCAGAAACTCCGCTAATAAAATAGATTTTAGGTTTCATATTGTAAAGCATAACAAAAACAGACCATCTTTAGGAAGGTCTGTTTTTTAACCAATCTACGGCTATTTGCGCGGTGGACCGGATTTGAACCGGCGACCCCTCGCGTGACAGGCGAGTGCTCTAACCAGGCTGAGCTACCACCGCAATTGAAGTAGTATATTATAAGTTTAAGTTTTTTACAATCGATTTAAAAATCTCACCCCTGTCCTTATAATTCATAAATTGATCAAAAGAAGCTGAGGCAGGAGAGAATAATATTGTTATTGGCTCTTTTTGTTTCTTAATATTTAACTTAGCAATTTCATATGCTTTTCCAATCGCCCCCTTTAAGTCGATAGTTTTGTGCATATCATATTTATTGCTTGCAATGGACGATAATATTTTATTTCTGTTCTCGCCGTAGAGTATTACTGCCATAACGCTAGACTTCTTCAGTTCCCTTCTGAGAGGAGAATAATCAAGTTTTTTATCTTTTCCGCCAGCAATTAAAATTATAGGATTTTTAAATGATGCAATTGCGGCAGCCGTTGTATTTGGATTAGTGCTGGCCGAATCATTTATAAATTCAATTTTTATGTTATGTGGTTTTGTAAAAATTTTTCTAACAATTTGAAGCCTATGATTTAGACCATTAAAATGAGCAATGGTATCGATAATTTTATTTTCAGTTATTCCAATTTGTCTTGCAACAAACGAAGCCATAATTACATTGTAAAGTTGATGCTTGCCATGAATTTTTACTACCGATTTAATTTTATCTAAGTTTAGAGAA
>CAYHKI010000096.1:0-4263 GCA_964357165.1 uncultured Gammaproteobacteria bacterium
ATTATGCGCCAATTAACCATACATAGTGATAAAACTGGAACTCTTGTAGAAACATTAAGATCAGATTGGCTGGATGTATTTTCCGAAGAACTTTCTTTTAAAATGCAATATATGTCCATAACACCTTCATTCGTTGCGCGCGATGAGAATAAATGGCACGTTCATAAATATCAAAAAGACAGATTTATTTGCATATCAGGCAGAATTGTAACTGCCATTTTCGATGCAAGGGAAAATTCTAAGACCAAAGGAATTTTAAACTTATTTACGATGGGGCCCAAAAATGAAGACGAAATGTATATGTTAGTTATTCCCGAGGGAACATATCACGGTTTTATGGTGGTTTCCAACGACTCTGGATATCTTCTTAATTTTCCAACTCAACTTTATAATCCCGATGATGAAGGCAGAATAGACCATAGAAACGAATTAAATTGGAAAGAAATAAGGGAAGACTTTGGAAACAAATAATAAAACCATTGCAGTAATTGGTTCAAACTCCATGGTTGGTTCACGTTTTTGTGAACTAACAAACTGTTCAAAACTCTTAAAAGTGGATCTAAACAACGAAATTCCTGTCGATTTAACAAATCCTAAGTCAATAGAAAATTTATATAAGAACTACAATTTTAATACTGCGATACTTTTTTCTGCATTTACAGATGTAGATATGGCCGAAAAACAACGAAATAAAAAAGAAGAAAGTTGTTGGCAGATAAATGTTGTTGGTTCGCGGCAGGTTATTGAGGCCTCTAAAAAATATGCTAGAAAACTTATTTTCATATCAACGGACTATGTATTCGACGGACAAAATGGTCCATATAGAGAGAATGATTCAACTAGGGGAATACTCGAAAAAGTATCCTGGTATGGTATGTCAAAAATTGTGGCCGAAGAATATTGTGAAAATTTTCTAAGAGATTACATAATTCTCAGAATATCATATCCATATAGAGGTAAATTTATCAAAAAATTAGATTTTGCCAAACAGATTATTAAAAGATACGATGAAGGAACACTTTACCCGATGTTCACCGACCAAATAATCACCCCCACTTATATAGATGACATTGCCCCAGCTATAGACTTACTTATAAATAATAATTCAACTGGTATTTATCATTTAGCAAGTCCACAAACAGTAACTCCTTACGAATTTGCAAGATACCTAATCTCAACTTTTAAAAAAGATCCAAATCAAATTAAAAAAACGTCTATAAACGAATATCTAAAAAACTCCAATTCAACTCCAAGGCCACCAAAATCAGCACTTAATGTGGAAAAAATTTCAAAAGAAGGTTTTATTCCAACAAACTGGCAAAAAGGAATAAAAGAAATCTATAAACAGTCAAACGGTGAATTGATTTAGACAATCTAAATTAGCTAAAATGAATCCACCCATTTATATTTAATAAATATGACAATTACAATAATCGGTGCAGGGTATGTTGGTTTAGTAACAGCAGCAATATTTTCAGAGTTTGGGAATGATGTTTTTTGCCTAGATACTTCGAAAGAAAGAATCGAAAATCTAAAAAAGGGAATAGTTCCTTTTTTTGAACCAAATCTTTCTGAATACATAAAGCGCAGTATCAAGGCAAACAAACTACATTTCACTACAAGTTATCATGACGCAGTAACAAAATCAGATGTTGTTTTTATTTGTGTTGGAACGCCTTCCGGAAAAAAAGGAGATGCAGATCTTTCCTATCTTTTTGCCTCAGTTGAAGAAACGGCCAAAAACTTGTCTGGTTATACCCTGATAGTCATAAAAAGCACCTGTCCGATTGGCTATGAGGATGATCTAGAAAATATTGTAAAAAAGTTTGCAAAACAAAATTTTGAATTTGCTTCTTGTCCGGAATTTCTAAAAGAAGGAACAGCAATAGAGGATTCACTGCATCCAGATAGAATTGTAATTGGCACAAAGAGCGTTAAAGCTCAAGAAATACTTTTAGAACTTCATGCACCTCTTTCAGGAGAAAGAATTATTTGCGATATGAGATCTGCACAAATTATTAAATATGCTTCTAATTCATTTCTCGCTTTAAAAATCTCTTACGCCAATGCACTTGCCATTATTTGTGAAAAAGTCGGCGCCAACGTAGTAAAAGTATTAGAGGGTGTTGGAGCCGATAAAAGAATTGGAACAGCTTTTTTAAAGCCAGGTGTAGGTTATGGTGGTTCATGTCTTCCAAAAGACGTCAATGCTTTTATTGCTCAAGCTGGGCGTTTTGATTACAATTTCGATTTATTAAGAAGTGTAGATAATATCAATGTTGGTCAAATCGAGAAATTTATAACAAAAATAAGAACAGCGCTTGCTGCCACAGAAGATAAAAAATCTAACCTTGAAGGTTTTAAGTTAGCTATATTAGGACTCGCCTTTAAACCAAATACAGACGACATGAGAGAATCCCCTGCTATAAAAATTATTAACGAACTTTTAAATTTAAAGTCCGAAATTACAGCATATGATCCGCAGGCAATAAAAACTGCACAGAAAATTTTTCCGAACATAAGTTATGCCAAAGATGTCTACGAAGCCGTGACAGGTAAGGATGCTGTGATTATAATCACAGATTGGCCTCAATTTAAGGAACTGGACCTAATTCGTATCAAAAAACTGCTAAAAAAACCAGTAATAATAGATGGTCGCAATATTTTTGATATTAACAAAATTAAAAAAATGGGCTTTAATTACACAGGAATAGGGCAATGAAAAAAGCACTCATAACAGGCGCTTCCGGTTTTGTAGGTAGTCATCTTGCAGAATATTTAGTAGCTCAGAATATAAGTGTGACAGGTTTTGCTCATCCCCGCCATCCAATTGATAATTTAAAGGATGTTAAAAATAAAATTAATATCATAAAAATTGATATCTTAAATAAGTCATTATTAGAAAAATATCTAGAAAAAGAAAATTTTGATTTTATATTTCATCTTGCAGCATTTTCATCACCGTCTCAAAGTTTTAAAAATCCGAAAGAAACTCTAGAAAATAATATAATAGGCCAACTTTATCTTCTAGAAAGTCTTGCAAAAAATAAATCAAAATCAAAAGTACTAATTATCGGTTCAGCAGATGAATATGGAGAGGTTAAAGAGGAAAAACTACCGATAAACGAAGAAACTAATTTTGCCCCTGCCTCGCCTTACGCAGTTTCAAAAGTTGCTCAAGATATGTTGGGTCTGCAGTTTTTTTTACATCATAAATTACACATTGTTAGGGTAAGGTCATTCAATCATATTGGACCTCGTCAATCAAAAGCCTTTGTTGTTCCTGCGTTTGCCTCACAAATTGCTGAACTCGAAAAAACTAACGGAGGAAAAATAAAAGTTGGAAACCTGAATTCCTGGCGCGATTTTACAGACGTTCGAGACATAGTCAGGGCATATTTATTGGCTCTTCAAAAAGGTATACCTGGTGAGGTTTATAATATAGGTTCAGGAAAATTATTCAAAATTGAAGAAATATTAAAAATATTGTTATCATTTAGTAAAGCAAAAATAGAGGTCATAAAAGACAAATCTAGGATAAGGTTAACAGAGATACAAAAAAGCAGCTGTGATTTTACAAAGTTTAAAAAACAAACTGGTTGGGAACCAATAATTCCCATCGCAAAAACATTATCTGATACAATTGAATTCGAAAGAAATAAACTAATAATATAAAACTTATATGACACAAAAAAGAGCTCTAATAACAGGCATAACTGGACAAGATGGATCATACTTGGCCGAATTTTTACTTACAAAAAACTATAAAGTTTTCGGTCTTACCAGAAGAACATCAACACCAAATTACGAGAGAATCAAACACATACAAGACAAAGTAGAATTGATCCCGGGCGATCTATTAGATCAACAGTCTTTAACATCCGCGGTTAGTTATTCAAATCCAGACGAAATTTATAATCTTGCAGCCCAAAGCTTTGTAGCAACTTCTTGGTCACAACCTGTTTTAACTGGCGAATTTACAGCTCTAGGTGTAACCAGAATACTAGAAGCAGTCAGACAAGTTAAACCTGGTGCAAAATTTTACCAAGCATCATCTTCGGAAATGTTTGGTGAAGTTCAAGAAACACCTCAAACAGAAACTACACCCTTTCACCCTAGAAGTCCTTACGGTGTTGCAAAAGTTTACGGGCATTGGATTACTATTAATTATCGAGAGTCATATAACCTTTTTGCTGTTTCTGGAATTCTTTTTAATCATGAATCACCAAAAAGGGGATTAGAATTTGTTACTAGAAAAGTTAC